>DATENK010000391.1:0-4641 GCA_035275085.1 Verrucomicrobiia bacterium
TGTACGCCGATCGGCGCCGCGGCCAGCATTATGACGAAGAGATTTTCGCGCACACCTAATCCGCTCGGCGTAATTGGCAGTGACGCGATGCAGATGATCGTCGGCACGATCACGAACATCATCACGAGTGGAATTCGCAAACCCAAACCTGAAGCCAGGACTGTAAACTGAAAAACCGTGGCCACATTCAACGCCACAGAGATCGCCAGCGCGCGGCTGACGAAAAACTTTTCACGCCCAAACTCCCGGCAGGCTTCGAGCAATTGCTCCAGCCATTCGCCCTTGGGCAGCCGCCGCAGCCAATCGCGTGCGCCCGACCAGCGGCGCGATACACCGCCATAAAAGGCGAGCACCATCAGTGCGCTGGACCCCAGCAGCATGCAAAGCACGACTATAACGGGCAGCCGCAATAGCGGGTCAGACGAAAGCAACGCGCGGTTCGGCAACATCATACCGCCCGCGAACAACAACATCGCCCAAAGACCCACGAGCCGATCCACGAACACAGTCACCACGGCTTCGGTTTTTTTGTGATGCGTCTCGCGCGCCGCATAATAGGCCTTCATCAAGTCGCCACCGGTCGAGCCGAGAAAGAATGAGTTGAAGAAATGCGCAACCAGCGAAATTTCCGTCGCTCGGGTGAACGGCAAAATGATTCCATGCACGCGCAACACCATTCGCCAGCGCATGACGCCCAAGGCCAGGATCACGCCCACCAGCAGCCACGATTTGAAAAACACCCATGCGGAAACGCTGGTGAGGCTTTCCCATAATTGCGGCGGTCCTTGCGTCCAACCTTTTTGCCATTGTTCAATGCGCGGGAGTTGGTTAAACGGCTGTCCCTGGTGCCGCGCGGCCAGGCGCGCTTCGTTGACGAAAATCGAATGGAAAATCCACAGCAGCAGCAGCAGGCAAAGCCCGAGCCGCCAGGCCAGATTCCAGATTTTCCGCGCGGCCCTCACTCCGTTCCCCAAAGCGCGTGAATATGCGACACCCCTTGTTTCACCTGGTCGACCGTGAGTCCCGGATTGAACTCGAACACTTTGAGATGCTCCGGCTTCACCACGGACCGGAGTGCTTTGAAATCGATCATGCCCGAACCCGGCGGACAATGATCGCGGCCCGGGAACTGCACATCGTGAACATGAAATCCGTAAAGCCGGTCTGCAAGCGAATGCAGGTGGAACAAATGATCGATAAAACCAAGGTTCTCCTTAATTTGCGCATGACCGGTGTCATGCCAATAGACCACGGTTGGCGATGTAAATTGCTTGAAGAACATGGGGTAATCAGAATCGAGCGGGATCTCGTCCACGGCCTCCCGATTTTCAATACCGAGCTTAAGGCCGCGTTTCTCAGCTTCGGGAATAAGCTTGCTGAGCATCTCATAAGCAGCCTCGACGTAACGCTCTTTCTTCTGTTCCCGTTTCTCCACCACTTCATCGAACAGCTTCTGGTATTTGGGCGTGTCCTTCTTGCCCGCCTTGATCAGGTCCTCAAGCGCATCCATGTAATCCTTCATGTCAATCGCGCCCATGTGCAGCACGACCAGCGGCGCTTTCACCCGCTCGGCGGTCTCAATCGTCTTGAGTGTATGCTTGTAAGCATTCTCGCGCTCGCGGCGGTCTTCGGACGAAAATTTAAATATATTAGGAGCGGCGTGGTTCACGCCCATCGGTAACGGACAAAAATTATGCAGCGTGGAAATTTTGATTTCGCCCGCATCGACCGCCTCCAATATGCCTGGCAGCAGGCTGATGCGAATCCCGTGGCTCAATTCAGCATACTCGAAGCCGAGCTCGCGGATTTCGCGCAGCATCGCCCGGCCATCGGTATGGCGATTCGAATTCCAGCAGGATGAGAGAGAGTACATCGCACAGTTCCTATTACCACGGAGGCACGGAGAGCACAGAGAAGAACCTGTTCTTTCTCCGTGCTCTCCGTGCCTCCGTGGTGAAAAATAAAGCCGGGAACCGTGTCTCACGGGCCCGGCGATAAATCCTGTTAATCCGCGTAGCGTGCGCTGAGCATCGCCGAGAAACGTGCCGCTTTCATCTTGCGGCGCCGCCGCTCGCTCGGCTTCTCAAAATGGCGGTGGTTGCGCACTTCTTTGAGCGTGCCTTCCCGGTCGAGCTTCTTTTTAAGCCGCCGCAACGCCTTATCTACGGACTCGCCTTTTTTCAGTCTAATTTCGGTCAATCTTTTTCACTCCTCTCTATGCCATCGGGCCATTTTTCGCGGCCTCTGGGTTCAAGGGCCGCTTAGCCTAGGTTTTTTGCCATTCACTGTCAACTTGCAAAAGACTATTCCAGCGTTGGTGGGAGGAAATGCCATTCGGCGGGCTGGGCTGCACGTTTTCGAGCCGGGAGAATTAATTTCATAAACGGTTGTCCGGCGTGCTAAGACTGCCCGGTGGTTTCATGCAAACGCGAATTGCGCGGGGTCCTGCCAGTCTTCCAGACGCCTTACCACACGGACGAGACCATTGATTACGAGACTCTCGAACGGGAGATCGCCTGGCTCTATGATTGTGGCGCGCAAGGTATCGTCATGGCAATGGTTTCCGAAACCCTGCGTTTGTCGAGCGCGGAACGGGAGCAACTTGCCGAGGCCGCGTGCCGGTTCGGACGCGAGCGAGGCGTTGTCATCATTAGTGTTGGCGCGGAATCGTCGAAGCTCGCTGAACGATTTGCGAAGCAGGCCGAGGCTGGCGGCGCGGACGCCGTGATGGCAATCCCACCGGTGTCGGTGAGCGTCGGCGACGGTGAGTTGGTGGCCTATTATCGGCGAATCATCGAGAGCGTGCGCATTCCGGTGATCGTGCAAGACGCCAGCGGATATGTAGGCCGGCCGATGTCGATCGGAATGCAGTCTCGGCTGCTTGAGGAATTCGGTCCCGATCGCGTGCTTTACAAGCCTGAGGCCACGCCAATCGGGCCCAAGCTTTCCGAGTTGCGCGAAGTTACCGGCGGCCGGGCGCGTGTGTTTGAGGGCACGGGGGGCATCGCGCTAGTGGACTCATTCCGCCGCGGCATTGTGGGCACCATGCCAGGCGCGGACCTGATCCGCGGCCTTGTCCCGCTGTGGTGTGCTCTGGAAGCAGACGACGCGGCGAAGGCCGACCGGATCCATGGTCCGCTTGCCGCACTGATTTCGATGCAAACCAGCCTCGATGCGTTTCTGGCGGTCGAGAAGCACTTGCTGGTGCGCCAAGGCATTTTCAAAAACACGCTCGTCCGCGGTCCAGTTGGCTTCCACCTCGATGACGAAACCAGGCATGAGGTGGATCGGCTGTTTGACCGAATGATCGAAGCGGCTCGAGGCTGAAATCGTGAGGCTCGGGACGGAGATGAACGAACCTGAGCGCACGGAAAACCCAGTCGCAACGCGGGCCACCAACGTTCGATTTGCTGTGCTAGGGTGGCTCTGTGCTGCGGCCGCGTTCGCCTACGTGAGCCGCAACGCCATCGCCGTTGCCGAGAGCACCGTGCGGGGCGAACTGGGTTTGACCAAGGAACAATCCGGCTGGCTAATGAGTGCCTTCTTTATTTCTTACGCAATATTCCAAATTCCCGGTGCATGGTTGGGTCAGCGATTGGGCGCCCGGCGAGCATTAGCAATGTTTGCCGTAGCATGGTCGCTTGCGACGGCGGCGATGGCGGCGGGCTGGTTCTTCATGCTGTTCGTCGCCCGAATCGCCAAAGGCCTTTCGCAGGCGGGCCTGTTTCCCGTCTCTACAGGGGTTGTTGCAAACTGGTTTCCCAGAACGGGCCGGGCGTTTGCCACAGGGGCGCTTGCCAGCTTCATGTCCGTGGGCGGCGCCGCGGGAGCCGCGCTCACCGGGTGGTTGGTCGTGGCCATTGGCTGGCGATGGATGTTCGCGCTTTATAGCGTCCCGGGGCTGCTGTGGGCGGTCTGGTTTTGGAATTACTTTCGCAATACCCCGCAAGAGCATAGGGGGGTAAACGTGGCTGAACGGCGAATCATCGAAGGTGAAACATGTCGGGATGAGCAAACCAAGGCCGTCATATTGTCGACTCCGTGGCTGCAGCTTCTCAGCAGTCCGGCGATGTGGTGCATCTGCGGGCAGCAATTTTTTCGTGCTGCCGGTTATATGTTTTTCACGAGTTGGTTTGCCACTTACCTCCAGGAGTCCCGCGGCGTGACCATCACCACCTCCGGGGTACTCACGATGCTTCCGCTGCTTGCAGTGGTAGCGGGCAGCCTGGTCGGTGGAGTCGTTTCCGATGCGATCTTGCGGCGCACGGGCAGTCTGCGCCTGGCGCGCCAGGCGTTGGGGGGCTGTTCACTTGGCCTGTGTGCGGTGCTAACGTTGTCGGCATATTTTTTCGCGGACGCATTGGCAGCAGTGCTGATCATCAGCGCGGGCTCATTCTTCGCGGCCATGGCAGGGCCATGCGGGTACACGATCACGATTGACATGGGCGGCGAGCATGTGCCGACCGTCAACAGCGTGATGAACATGTGCGGGAATATTGGCGCGATGCTGTTCCCGCTGGCAGTTCCGTGGTTGTTGCGGGAGAGCGGCAGTTGGAATGTGGTCTTACTCAGCTTCGGCGGGCTTTACGTTGCCGCCGCGCTTTGCTGGTGGGGCCTCAGGCCAGAGGGAAACGTCTTTGC
>DATENK010000392.1:0-5578 GCA_035275085.1 Verrucomicrobiia bacterium
CGTTCGGCGGCGTTGCGGCGATGATGTAGGGGGCGTAAAACTCGAAGGTGACTTGGGAGTCGGATTCGTCGATCACCCCTTCTTTGTAAGAACCGCTCGCGAAATCGGGAGTGTATTCGTAAACGACGTTTCCATAACGCGCCTGCCCGGCGGCATAGGTCGTGCCTTCGGCAGAGCGATACATTTTCTCCGGTTGGTTCACCCAGGTGAGTGAACGTTCGGGGCCGGGAACGTCGGCAGTTTGATAATTGCGGCCCCAAAAGACGAAGGTCTTGCCGTCGTCCAGGCCGGGTTTGAAGTGCCGGCGCATCTTTTCCCCAGCGCGCAGATGAACGATGGGCGGGACGGAGGCATAGCCAGCAAGATATTCGGCGGTATTGAATGCAGCGAAGGCGGCGCCATCGTTGGGATGCAGCCCACAAGGAAGCCAGCCATTTTGTTTCGCTGGAAGATAGCTGCGATCTGTCCAACGCTTGTAATCGTGTTTGATTTCAGGAATTGACAGCAAACGTTGGCCTGAAGGGTCGAAGATGACGGTGGAAAGATCGTGATCAAGCAAGGCCCATCTGCCTGCGCCGTAGCTGCCGCCGGTAAGGAAAACTTCGAACGAGTTGTGGCCCGCGACGCCGACGCCGCGCCCGCGGGCGTGACCCAGGAGATATTCCATTTCAGCGGTCCATTGCGAGTGCGTGGTGCCGCACAAGCCGAAACCATGCGCGAAGAGGCCGGTCCAATATTCGCGTGTGCGCAGATCGCCGGCGTTGGTGAACCCCTTGCCCCAAAGGTTTTCCGCGCCTTCTTCGCCGTGGACGTAATGCGTGTTACGCCAGGCCCACGAAGCGAGGGCGCGATGATGCTCGTTGGTGGCGGCGATGCCGGTCATACGCTCGTACTGTTTTCGTTGCTGCTCGAACAGTCGCTCGAAGGTTGAGCATGCGAGTTCGCCGGGATAAAAGTCGTGATCCGTGCGGATTTGCGGGTCGCCCACGCCGCAGATGGCGGATGAGCATATCAGGCAAAAGGTCAAAGTCAGCACGTGCAGACGCATGGCGTTGATTGTGTCTGTCGGGAAAGGGCGAGCAAATAAAAACCGGGAGATCTTTCGATCTCCCGGTGAGAGCGAGCGAATTGATCAGCGGTTTTGCCCGGTGGCCGCGGGCGCCGATTGGGCCGGTGTGCCTGGAACGATGGTGGCCGGGTTCTGTTGCTGCACTGGAATGGTTGGCGTGGGGGATACCTGAGGCGGCGACGTTGTCGGCACCTGCAGTTGCGGTATCGTGGACACCGGTGCGGCAGGATTCGGGACGGCGTTTGCCGCAGGATCCGGGACGGCATTCACTGCAGGGCCAGGTGTCGCGGTGGTGCGGAACGGGTCGACCTGCTGCAAACTAGTGCCGCTGCCTTGCTGGATGAAGAAACCAGTGTTACCGAAGCCAGCGTTGGGAAAGGCGCCAAATGGAAATGCGCCGAAGCCAAAGCCAGCTTGCTGCTGCATGAGTACGGTGTTGCCGGGGAACACTGGGATGTTCATGGTGCCCGCGTCAAGACGACCTCGTTGAGCGGCTGAGGCCGTAGGTGAGGACACGATGCCGCGTGCTGCCGGGTCGGATGTGTAGGTGGATCCGCCAAAATTGCGGGTTTCGAGCGCCGAACTGGTGTTGATCGTGTTGAGCGCCACGACCGGTTGATGAATGCTCCCAAAGCGATTTTGAAACGCCGGGATGATAACGACAGAAGAGCTTTGCGCAAAGGCACCCGAGGTGATTGCGCAGAGTCCGGTAATTAAGGCTATTTTTTTCATAAGCTAACAAGTATTCATTCGTTTAGTTTGAATGACTGCCGCCCTCCGTGACGCGCAATCCGACAAAACAATCACGTTCGCAGGCGGTGTTTCCTCAACTAGGGTAAACCCCCATTTGTGAGTTAACGGAGGCTCGGCGCGGACGCTGGCAAGGAGCGCGGGTCGGCAGGACGCTGGGGCCTACCTTAAGGCACGGAGACGGCGCGATAGAATTGATGAGTGGATGGAACGATAGGCGCGATCCAATTCGAGTCGCTGAAACTATTTGTAGCAATTTGCGTCCAGGATTTCAGATTCGTCGAGGTTTGGAGAGACAAATGCTCGCCGAGTCGCGCAATGACGGTAATATTCGAAGTATTGATGTTCAGGCGGGGCATGGCCGGCAGATAAAGGAAGCGGCTGAGTGTGCCGGCGGTGATGCGGGCGAAGATGCGGTCGGGGCTGGTAATGCTGACACCGATGGTGTTGGACGACACAGTGTTAACCCCGGTCGATGGCACAGTGATTTGTCGAAAAATCCGCTCGTTGTTGTTTAGCGGATTACCGTCCGGGTCGAAACCAAACGAGATTGTGGCAGTGGGGGTTTGGTAATAGCAGGTAAGATTGGTTCCGACGAGATCGAGACGAACGATGTTGGGCCAAATTGCGGCGCGAGCGCTGCCGAGCGGGTCACGGTTATTCGAGACGCCGGCCCCGAGTTCCCATTGCTGATTAAAGCCCGCGCGTGCGGCGTTCAGGCGGTTCGCCCCACCAATCGAGCTCAGAAGAAAGCCGGCGTTGGTGCCGCCGCGTTCGGCCGCGGTCCACCAGGTTTGGCGCTCGGTGGCCGTAAGGGAGGAGACAGAGTCGCTGGCAGGCGTGCGCAAATCGACGGTCGCGTGATACCACAAATGCACGTCCGAATGCGCGCCACCGATGCCGCCATAACCGCCATCGAGATTGGTTAATTGTCGCGTATAAGCGCCGCGAACGGGTTCGCCATAGATAAAGAAGTCGATGATCTGAAAGTAGTTGTCGTGGAAGAGCACGTTTTCGTATGTGCGGGCGGGGGCATCAACGACGGTGTAAATTGGGGCATCGTTGAAGCCGTCGTTATTGAGCGGATGTGGATCAAGTGTGGTTAGGTGATCGACCCAAATGCCATTGGTACCGAGCAGTCGACTGAGTTCGCAAATCAACGAGCCGCCGCGGCTGTGGCCGACCAGGTGTAACGGATATTCGGCAATCGCGTGCGCGGCGAGACCGAGGATGAAGTTCGTGCGTAAGAGCGCCGGCAGCAGGGCGGCGGCCACCTGGTAGGTGCTGAAGTTGTTATTGGCGAGCGGGCCCCAGTCGAACTTGAGGACGATTTCGCCGGAGTCACTGGTAGTCGGCGGGCCCCCGCCGATACGAGTTGGCGTCAGCGTGAAGTTCGCCGCCATATCAACGGCGTAACAACTGAAGTTTGTGCCGGGAAAATTGGGGTGCAAAGGCACGCGTTGCGCCATGGCAAGTACCCAATCATCCGCGTTGCTATTGAGGCCGTGGGTGATGATGGTGACGCCTGCGCCGCGGACTTGCATCGAACTTGCAGCCAACAAGAGCCATAATGTCAGGATGCGCCGTATCATGGGAGGCTACGCAAGTTTGCGCCGAAAACGAAGCACACAAAGCGCGAACAATATTGCGCCCATGATTATCAACACGAGCATGTGGTGCCAGTATTCGGGAAAGTAAGCGCCGCGCAGAATGACGCCGCGGAGCAGGGAGATAAAGTAGGTGGTCGGCAGGACGCTGCCGATGGCGTAGAAAATCCAGGGCATGGTTTCGCGCGGAAAAATAAACCCCGAGAAGAACACGGATGGGAGAATCATGACCATGGACATCTGGAGGGCTTGCATTTGGTTTTGCGCGCGGGTGGATATCAGCAATCCGAGACTGAGCAGCGCGAAAACGTAAATCAAGGTGCCAACCAGGAGAGCGGTGACGCTGCCGGCGATGGGGACCTGGAAGAGCCAGTTCATGATGCCGAACAGCCCGATGGCCATGCTCATAGCGATGCAGAGGTAGGGGAACAGCTTGCCGAGCATCAGCCCCCAACGCGATAGCGGGCTGACGAGCAATTGTTCCAGTGTGCCGCGCTCGCGTTCGCGGACGAGCGACATGGCTGTGGCGAAGGTGGTCGCGATTTGCAACACGACGCCGATTACGCCGGGGACGAAGAAATTTGGGCTGCGCATAGCGGGATTGTAGAGGACCTGTGGGCGCAATTCGACAGGTGGGTCGCGCCTGCCGGTTTCGTTTAACAGCGTCAGGACCGAATCGCGCAGCGTCAGGCCGAGGGCGGTGTTGAGGGCTTGAAGGGCGATGGTGGAACTTGAGCCGTCGATAAGGACTTGCACGTGGGCGGTGCGGCCGGCGTGGAGGTCGCGCGTGAAATCGGGTGGAATTTGCAACGCGGCGTAGGCTTTGCCCTGGCGCATGGCGGAGGCAAGTTCCGAGCTATTCCAGACCTCACCGACGTAGCGGAAGGTGGTGGTATTTTCGAGGCGGTGAACGAGCGATCGGCTTTCCTGCGTGCGGTCTTCGTCCAAGACAATTAGCGGCATGTGTTTGACGTCATTGTCGAGCGCGTAACCGAACGCGATCATTTCGACCACCGGCGGGAAGAGCATGAAGAAGAGCGTGAGCGGGTCGCGCAGCACGACGATGAATTCCTTGTAGAGAATGGCTGTGAAACCGCGAAACGGGGATTTCACGCGGGCACCTGGCTTTCCTCGCGCGCCGTGAGCGTGACGAATACGTCTTCGAGGGTCGGCGCGATGGGACGGATATCGACGCTGCGAATGCCGGCGCCAGCCAATGCGGTGCGAAAGGCAGCGTCGGTGAGACTCGCGTCCGCTAGCAAGTGCATGGATTGTCCGAACACGGTTGCGCTGCGCACGCCGGGCATGTTTCGGACGGTTTGCAGGCCGGTGGTGACATGCTCGCAAGTGATCTCGAGGCGGCGTGTGCCGGGCGGGCTGACTTCGGGCAAATTGCGGAGGTCATCGGGCTCGCCGCAAACGATCAGTTTGGACATGAAAATATAACCGACATGCGAGCAACGTTCGGCTTCGTCCATGTAGTGAGTCGTGACGAATAGCGTGATACCGCGGCTGGAAAGTTCGAAAAGCAAGTCCCAGAGCTCGCGGCGCGCGACCGGATCGATGCCGGCGGTGGGCTCATCGAGGAACAGGACCGGTGGTTCGTGCAAGAGCGCGCACGCCATGGCCAGACGTTGACGCCAGCCGCCGGAGAGCAATGCGGCGCGGCGGCCGAGATAAGGTTGCAGATGAGTGAGGGACACCAGCGTTTCGCGGCGTTGGGCGAGGGCGGCGCCTGAAAGGCCATAAAGGCGGCCGTAGAACTGGAGATTTTCGCTGACGGTAAGTTCGTCGTAGAGCGAAAACTTTTGCGACATGTATCCGACTTTGCCCTTGAGGTCGTCGGCGGCGTTGACGACATCGATGCCGGCGACGCGGGCCGAGCCTTCGGTAGGTTCCAGAATGCCACAGAGCATACGGATCACGGTGGATTTCCCAGAACCGTTTGGACCGAGAAAACCGAAGATTGATCCTTTTGAGACTGAGAAACTTACGTGATCGACCGCGGTGAAATGGCCGAAGCGCTTGGTGAGGTTCTGGCATTCGATGACAGCTTCGGGCATACGGGATTAGCGAGGGGTGAAGATGGCTTCGGCACCCATGCCGGCGCGGAGCAAGCCTTCGGAATTGTCGAGCGCGATTTTGATGCCGA
>DATENK010000393.1:0-5150 GCA_035275085.1 Verrucomicrobiia bacterium
ATGGCGAAGCTTGCGCTCCCGTGCGAAAGAGGATAAGAAGGGGTGGGCGTATGGGACAAAAACGGTCGGCACCTAACACAGTCAATGTTCTCGCGGTGATCATGGGCGGCGGCGCCGGGACACGGCTGTTTCCCCTCACCAAGGAACGCTCCAAACCCGCGGTGCCGTTGGCGGGCAAGTACCGTCTCGTCGATATTCCGATCTCCAATTGCATCAATTCCAATCTGAAACGCATTTATTTGCTCACTCAATTCAATTCCGCGTCGCTTCACCGCCATATTTCGCAGTCATACAAGTTCGATCACTTCGGCGGTGGTTTTGTGGAAATCCTCGCCGCCGAACAAACGCCTACGGACACTTCGTGGTATCAGGGCACGGCCGATGCGGTGCGGAAAAACCTAATGCATTTCGTCAACAACGATTTCGAGTACATGGTGATCCTCAGCGGCGATCAATTGTATCGCATGGATTTCCGGCGCATCTTGGCGCAGCACGTCGAGACGTATGCGGATGTCACAGTGGCCACCATGCCCGTCTTGCGCAAGGACACCCACGCGTTCGGCATCATGGAGATCAGTCAGGAACGGCGCATCACGCGATTTGTCGAAAAACCGAAGGACCCCGAGGTGCTTGAGAGTTTTCGCCTCGATCCGCATTCGTACGGCAAGCTCGATATTGAGGGGAACCAGGAATACTGGCTCGCCTCCATGGGCATTTATGTCTTCAACCGCGACGTGCTGATCAAGCTGCTGGAAAACGTTGACTGGAACGACTTCGGCAAACATGTCATTCCCCAGGCCATCGCCAGCCGCAACCCCGAGTACCGCATTTTCTCGTATGTGTTTCAGGGTTATTGGGAAGACATCGGCACGATCGGCAGCTTTTTCGAGGCGAACCTGGACGTCACCTCTGAACTGCCTCGCTTCAATTTTTTTGACATGAACGCGCCGATCTTCACGCGGCCGCGCTTTTTGCCGGCGTCGAAGATCAATGGCGGCCAAATCGATCATGCGGTGATTTCCGACGGCTGTATTCTCAATCGCGCCACCATCAGCAACACGATCGTCGGCGTCCGCAGCATCGTTGGCGAAGGCAGCCACCTTCACCGGGTCATAATGCTCGGTTGCGACTATTACGAGTCTCAGGCGTCCATTCTCGAAAACCAGATTCTGGGCAAGCCCCGCATTGGCATCGGGAAGAACACACGCATCGACAACGCCATCATCGACAAAAACGCCCGCATCGGCGACAACGTCACGATCAGCCCCTGCGGCAAAGCCGACGACGTCGACCATCCCCTCTACTACATTCGTGACGGCGTTGTTATCATTCCTAAAAACGGCGTTATTCCCAACGACACCGTGATCTGAGTTTCCGCATCTGGCGGGGATGCGTCTCAAGCCACGGCCGCGACGCGCAAGTCATCGCCGCCGCCGGCTTCCAATTTGATTCGGTCACCCTTCTTTTTTCCAAGTAATTGCTGCCCCAGGGGCGATTGCGGAGTGATCACCATGATCTCTTTGCCATCCTGGACAACTTCTGTGCCGCCAGCGCGCGGGCCGATAAAGTAATAGGATTTGTCGCGTTTGCCGTTCAGTTCCACGAAAGCACCCAGGTCTATTGGGTCTTGCAACTTAAAATCCCGCAGCGGCAATGCCTGAAACTCGGCGATCGCCTGCCCGATCTCCGCAGCTTGCCGGGACTGCCCGCGCGCAAGGTAGGATGCCTCGAGGCCGCGAGTATCATACTTGTCCTCAGCCTTGCTTTGTTCGTGCGTAGCCTCGGCATGCGCCGCCCGCGCGGCGCGGAACAATCCTTCCACCTCCGCCGTGAGTTGTTCGATGACCTTATTTACCAACTCTCGTTTGTTCACGATTATGCGTCGGTCAGTCAGTCCAACAGTCGAATCCGGGCGTTTCGGATTTCGACAGGGGCGTCCCCGCGGCTAAGGTTTTGGAAGCCAATATGACCTTTTCGAGGCCGGTCTTTCAAAGGCGGCGCATCGGTCCCGTCGTGGCGTTTCACGGTTTTCGTCTGCTCGTCGAGGTTCACGTTCAGAATCTTTTCGCCGTTGAGTTCCACTTCCACCTTCGGCCCCTTCAACATGATACGATATTTATTCCACTGCGTCGGTTTGTAAACCTGCTTGGTCGGCGCCACCGCCCGATATAGGCCGCCGGTCAACTCCGAGGGTGTTGCGTTGGTGTTGTAACGAAAATCCGCCATCTGCAACTCCATGCCATCAAACGCGGGGTCGCCTGCCAACGGTGCGCGCAAAGCGCATCCGCTGTTTCCTCGCTCGCCCAGCTTGAACTCATATTCCAGAATAAAATCGCTATACTCCTTTTCGCTCATCAGCCAATTGCCCCGCGGCAACCCGCCGATCAACACGCCATTCTCCACCTTCCAATCGCCTTTGGCCGGCTTGCTCACGTCGTCCCACTGGCCCAACACCCAACCTTTTGGCGTGCCATCCTCGGGAAACAACGGTTTCAAATCCGCGGCTCCGAGGGTCCCCGCGAGAAACAATACGATACATGCTTTCATATTACGGTTGTCGGGGCGTCACGGCCCGGAACATCCGGTTCGTCGGTCCAAGCACGCCGCTAAGAGTTTCAATGCGATTATTGGTCCGAGCCAGCACGTCCGTCAATTTGATCCAGGCCGCGCCGAGCGATTCGCTTTGCTGGATCGTATAGGTTTTGTTCGACACCGCCGAAAAACTCAGGACACCGTCAGCCGTCAGCGTCAGCTTCAGGCGACTCCCGGCACTCGTAGGATCAGTTCCGGCGAGGTACTCCTGCAAGTTGCTGAGCCCATCGAGGTCCGCGTCTAAAGCGGGATTTCCGGCGTCCGGATAAGCGGCTTCCCACGCATCGGGCAACCCATCCGCATCTATATCCGCCAGCGTGTTGATATTGAAGGTGACGTTCGCTTGTCCGGCGAGATTGCGCACCACCAATCGATATTGGATCGAACTGCCTGGCGCGTTCGTGTTGACAAAGTCATAAAAAACCGCCCGGCTGTTGGAGACGGTATTCGTCGCGATGCTGGCGGATAGGCGGCGCCATTCCCACCCAAAGGGCAACGGATTGCCAGTCCCTTCGGCGCTCACCGAAATCACCTGGCCGGTCACCGCGCTCTGCGTGATCGGATTGAGCACGATCTTTGGCGTGACCAGGGGATACAAGAAAGCGGTCGCGGCCGGGACCGAGCCGATCTGGTCGCTAACCAGCACAGTGTAAGCGCCTTCATTGGCCAAACCTACGTTGCTTACCGTCAGTGACGGCCCGTTCGCGCCCGGAATATCGATTCCATTGAACTGCCACTGATACTGAACCGGCGGGTTGAACGACGCCGCTGTGACTGCGAAAGTCGCGTTCGTTGTCGGCGCCGCCAACGGATCAGGCGGAATGCGCACCAATGCATTCGTAGGCTGACTGCTGATCGAGACACCCACACGCACGATCAAAGTAGCCGCAAGACTTTCGGCCGAACCGGCGGCGTTGAACACGACGACTGAGTACTGTCCGGAGTTTTCAAGCTGTAGATCCTGAAGCATCAGGGTGGAATTGGTTGCATCGTCAATGTTGTCGTTATTGAACCGCCACTGATAGAACAGAGGGCCCGGACCGCCCGCGGTGACGTTGAAGCTGCTCGTGCCGCCGACCGCGTTCGTGCGAGCTGACGGTTGCGGTTGAGTCACGATGTTCGGGCCGGCGCCGCTAATCCGAGGTCCACCGGGCGTAGGCCGCGCGGCGAGCCAATTTGCCGGATCGTTGCCGTATGCTGTTGGATCGAGCCGTTGCAGCGATGCGCCGCCTCCATCTGCCGCTAACGGCCACGGCTGCCGATCGTTGTAACGCACGTTGTCGACCGCATAATACGGCACGCCATTCGTCGTCGGGACGTCCGGCGCTACGAGACGCAGATTTTCGCCGCTGTCCTGCAGCACACCGAGATACTGATAAATCTCGACGCCCGACGGCACGTTCCACCGCGCGCGGAAAATGTCCGGATCATCAGCTACGAGCAGCAGGTAGCCGTGAGGTGGTATGACGGGGGCGGGCTCGAAAAACGTGTAAGCCAGACCTTCCAGCTGCCACGTATTCGTCGCCCCGGCGCTGTCATTTTCCAGAAAGACGGGATTGTTGCCTGAATTGTATAACTCCAGGAACTCGTCGTTCGGATTGCGCGGATGATAATGAATTTCACTGATTACTGCAGGACCGACCTGGGGACCGGAATTCGATGCGCCTGGAGTGCGAGCGACCTGCAGCGCGAACTGTTCGCCGACGGAGTTCACGAACCGTCCGAACGATACAGCGTCCTGAGCGCCGCCGAATTCAAATCCATGGCTGTATCCGCTGAGTTGACCGGGCGTGCTCGACGAAAATAGATATGCATCATCACCGAGCGAGCTCAGGCTGAAGCTGTTGCCATTGCCGGGCGTAGGATTGAAATGAGTTTCATCGAACACCATGTAAGCGCCCGATCCGAGTGTTGTTCCGTCCGGGATACGGAACTTCCACGGGAACGTCGGATCGTCAGTGAGATACCAGCCGCTGATGTCGATCGTTGCCGCCGTCGAGTTATACAGTTCGATGTAATCGCGCAATGGCGGAGTGGAGCTGCTTAGCACCTCGTTGATCACCACACCACCATTCGTGTTGGCCGCGCCGTCGGCGCCCGGCGTCCCCAATGGCTGTCCGCTCGCAGCATATGCGCCGTTCGTGTACACAAGCGAATACCCGAAGCCATCCGCCGTCACGGGCCACGGCGCGCGGTCGTCATAGGTAACCGACAAAATTTGGCCGGCGATCACATGCGAAATCGTGATCGTCTCGCCGCCGTTATCCAGTCGGCCGGTGTAAGTGCCGTTTACGACAACGCCCGGATAGCGCGCCGCAAGCTGCGCCGGATTGCGCGCCAACAGGAAGGTTCCGCCTGGATTAATTTTGGTTCCGTTCGTGAACGAAAAATTAATTCCCGCCGTGAACGACAAGCCGGTGAGGTCAAGGATGTTTGTGCCGATGTTCCGCAATTCTAGAAATTCAAATTCGTCGCCATCAATTGTGCCGGCCCCTGGCGGATTGTACATGATTTCGGAAATGATAAGATTCGCCCGCAACAGGCTGGCGATGTCTGCC
>DATENK010000394.1:0-5803 GCA_035275085.1 Verrucomicrobiia bacterium
ATACGCTTCGGATCAACCTCCTTGCGCGTGGTAAGATAATCGACGAGACGGATGATCTTGAATTGTTCGAGGGCTTGTAGTTTTGTGCCGACCAAAAGGGCTTTGCGGTCGAGCCAACGGCGGTCTTTCTGCGTGTTTACATCCAGCGGTGCGAACACCACGTAACCGCGCTTCGCGGCTTCTAAGCCGTAATTGTTATGATAATCCGGCTTTTCGGTGAGGCCGCATACTGCTTCCGGTGAGCCTGTCATTCCGTGAATGCAGATCAGAGCGGGCGCGGGTTCTTTAACCTTCGGCACGAGCAAAATCCCATACACCCGGACCTCATCAAACGCGCCGAGCCACACGCGCGAGGCGGAATGCGTCGCGAAATCGGCGATCAGTTCTTCCTTCGGGGCCAGCGGGGCGGGATGCTGCGGCTTCCCGCCGAGCAACTTCCACAGCTCCTCACGCTTCGGGGCTACACTTTTTTCGTACGCCGCGATGCTCCTGAAATTTCGCTTCCATGATTTGGCGCGGACGTTTTCGGAATCGGCGATGAGCTTATCCAAGTATCGTTCCATTTCCTTCACTTGCTGCGTATGTGCAGCGGCGACCTGGTTGGAGGAAATCTGCGCACTGCCGGCAATGCAGGAGAGGAGGAAGATGAGAGCCGCGGCTTTCACGGTTTGCACGATACGAAAGCTCCGCTTCCGATGTAACCTTTATTCTCCGATGAGCGTCCAGACATACAGGCCAGCCGCGTGAAGATGCGCCGTTTGCCGCTGAGTATGAAACCAGTCCACTTCCGAGTCTCTCTCCTGGGTGTTTTGCTGGCGTTTTGTGTAGTGGCGGACGATTTTACAGACCCGCCGGCGCCCCGATTGAGCGTCCACAGTGTGTCCAATGCGCAACGGCGAGTTGCGTTTACGGCGTATCCGTCGGCTGACCAATTCAAGATGTTCAGGACGGATTCGCTCGGACTTCCATGGCTGGCGGATCTTGGGGGAACATTCTCGGGTCATTCCTGGACCGCGCCTGATGGGCCTGGAAACAGCTTTTATCGACTTGAGGTCGAGCCGCTCACCAGCAATGACGTGTTGATCGCAACTGTGGCGAACCGGCTGTGTTACGGGCCGACGCCTGAGTTGCTGGACCGATTGCGCGGAATCGGTCCGCAGGCGTTCATCACGCAACAGCTTAATCCTGAGACGGTCACCGAGAATGTGGCGCTGACGCACACGAATGTGAACTTCATCGCCGGCCGATTGGGCACTCCACCGAATGTGATTTCATCGTCGCGGACGTCCACGGGTCCGGGCACGGCGAGCATCCATGATTTGCGCGCGTGGTATTTGCTACACGCGATCGGCGCGGACCGGCAGCTTTTGGAAATCCTCACTCAATTCTTCGACAACCATTTCACCACGCAATCGGGCAAGACGGTGAATTTTTTCACGCGGTTTGATTATCGTGAGCCCGAACTGCCGCGGTTCGGGCCGGAAATGGAGTGGCGAGAAATCTATCGCTGGCGTCAGGCGCTGCTCAGCCCGACGTGCACATTCTCGAACCTGCTGTTGATCAGCGCCGAAAGCCCGGCGATGATCATTTACCTGGATACCGTAACCAGCCGCGGCGGCGCGGGCTCGATCCCGAACGAAAATTATTCCCGCGAATTAATGGAACTGTTCACCATGGGCGTGGACAACGGCTACGACCAATCGGACATCGAAGCGATGGCGTATTGTTGGGCCGGCTGGACCATCCAGATCGTTGAGGTCAGTGAGGCGAACAATCCATTTGCGGCGCAGGCGACCACGTTGAAGTCTCCGACCGGCGGCAGCGCGGTGACGAACCGGCTCGGTATTTGGGCATTTAACTTCCAGCAAAACCGGCACGGGCCGCAGGCAAAAACCGTTTTCGCCAACAAATATGTGCCGGCACGATTTGGCGCGCCGTACACGACGAAGCTTTACGCCAACAATGCGACCCCTGGTCTCTACCAACTCAACATGCCGTCGCGCACGGGCACTAATGGAATCCGCGATGGTTATGACGTGGTGGCGCATATTGCGAATCTGCCGTTCACGCAGGAATACATCTGCGTGAAACTTTGCCGGCTCTTCGTGCATGACGGTTTCGTGCATGGGAGCTACAACTACACGGCGTCCAATCTATCGCCCGAAGCGGCACTGGTAAAAACGTGCATGCAAACGTGGGAATCCACGGGCGGCCAGATACGGCCGATCTTGCAAACGATTTTTGATTCAGCGCTCTTCCGCGGCCAGGGCGCCAACGCGCACAAGGTGAAAACGCCGCTCGAGTATGCCGCGAGCGCCGTGCGCGCCTTGCGCGTCAGCACGAATAGCACGGGTAACATGGGCACGTTTACTTCTTACTCGGATGGGTACGGATTGATCTTGCCGCCGATCGGCCAAAGTTTCCGTGCGGATAATGCTCCGGGTTCCGTGCTGAACTTGTTGGGCGAGATGAACCTGTTTAATCGTGAGGACCCGGACGGCTGGCCGGAAGCCGGCAGCGGATGGATCAACAACAGTTCGCTGACCGAGCGGATGAACTTTCTTAGCTCACTACTGACGGCTGTGGGCCAATCGGGGAAAACGAATGGCAACGTTTTCTTTGCAAACAATGTCACTCTGCCGGTGCGGCTACTGCAATATCGTCTGCCCGCCCTCGCGGACCAGCAAAACGCGGGTAAAGTGGCCGACTTGTTTTTGGGATTGCTCTATCCGGGCGAGGGCAAAGCGAGCCTCGATGAATATCGTTCCGCCGCTATCGACTGGCTGAATACGGACAACGATGGCGTCACCGCGTCAGCATTCAACGCGCTCACGCCAAGTGCAGTCGCAGGAAGCGCCTACGATACGCGCGTGCGCGGCATGGTGGGAATGCTAATGGCGCTGGACCGATTTCACGAGCAATAAGTTATGAATATTAATGTGATTTCCCGTCGCAGCTTCCTGCAACGCTCGTTGCTGGGTGGCGCAGGGCTCGGCCTTGCGGCGCTCACAAACATCCCGCCGTTCGCGCGGAAAGTGTTGGCCGAAGGAAACGTCGGCCTGGACGGAAAAAAGTTGTTGTTCATTTTTCTCCGCGGCGCAAACGATGGTCTGAATTCGCTCATCCCTTACGGCGATTCGTCCTACAGCCAGGCCAATCGGCCAAGCATTTACATAACGCAGGGCGCGGCGGACTATACCAGCACGGGCGTGCCCTGTTATTTTCCGACCGGACTCGGCGATACATTCGGTTTTGCAAATCAGATTCCTGTCGGTAACGGGTTTAACGCGCTGCATCCGTCGCTTAAGTTTCTGGCACCGGTTTACAATGCCGGTCAACTCGCGCTGATCCATCGCGTGGGCTACCCGCGCCAATCGCGTTCGCATTTTGATTCGCAGCTCTTCTGGGAAAACGGGGATCCGAATAACAACGGTCTGCGCGAAGGCATTTTCTATCGAACGCTTTACGAAGCGGGTGTGACGACCAGCAATCCGCTGAGCGGCGTTTCGATTCAAAGCGGGCTGCCATTGCTCTTCCGCGGACCCAATGCCGCATTAACCAATATCAGCGATCCGACGCGGTATGATCTGTTCGGCATTCCGCGCGGAGATACGCTTGGCGATGCAAAGCTCAAGTCGGCCATTCTCCGTTCGGGCAATTTTCAATTCGCGCCAAAGCGCAGCCGCGACCTGATTGCGCTTCAACGCGCGAACACGATCGCAACGCTGGACATTTTTGGCGGGATCGACTTCTCCGAAGACGGCAACACGTTTGTTGACGATGTGGCGAGCGATGGCGTTGGATCGAGTCCATACCACCTTTTCCCGACCAGCAATGCCATCAACGGCGGCGGCGCGCCCGCCAATTACGTTGTGGACCCGGGCGGATATGGATTCTTCGACGACCTCAAAGCAGCCGCGCTGATTCTGAACAAGACTGACGCGATCATTGCCGGCACCGAAATGGGCGGCTTCGACAATCATGACAATCAAGGTGGCGCCAGCGGCCAGCATGCCAATCTGCTGAGTCGCATCGGCTGGGCCATGTACGCCCTGCGTAAATATTTTCTCCTCAACGCTGACAAAACAACCTGGGACAAGCTGGTGGTGGTGACGCTCACTGAGTTTGGGCGCACCACCATCCAGAACGCCAACAATGGGACGGACCATGCCGAAGCGGGCGTGATGTTCGTGGCGGGTGGAAAGGTCAAAGGCTTCAACACACCGGGACGGCCGAGCGGCGTGATTGCCGGTCATCCGAGTGACAGCGTGGCATGGACCACCGGCCCGAGCGGGTCGATGTTTGGCGTTGCGGGCCGCTATCTCAAGCGAGCGGTAGATTTCCGATCGGTGCTCGGAGAAATCATCCGGGAGCATCTCGGCGCGACGCAACCCCAACTGGATCGGATCATTCCCGGTTATGCCAATCCCGACGAGAGTCTGCTTATACCCGGAACGTCGCAGATCGACAGTACGCCCATCATGGGCGAAGTAAACATAGTGTGATCCGTCCGCTGTGGTTCAATTTTTTGTTTCTCGTTGGTGCCAGCGCAGAAACGATTTACCTCCGGCCCGTCGGCGATACAGCTCTGCTGGAAGCGTTTCCGACCAATAATTTGGGCGGCCAACGGTGGTTCAACGCGGGCACGAGCCAGAACTACACGAAGAATCGCGGCCTGATCCGGTTTGATGTGGCCGGGGCGCTGCCGACGAACGCGCATGTTGTTTCGGCCACCTTGACGGTGGAAGTCACTAAGCAGCCGATCGACGGGTATGCCATTGAAAATTTTCGGCTGCACCGAATGTTGAGGGATTGGGGCGAAGGCCATAAGTCGGGGGAACCGCCGACGCTTGGCGCGCCAGCCGGGACCAACGAATGCAACTGGACCCATCGCTTCGCTTTCACCGGGGAAACCTGGGCGGCACCTGGCGGCTCTAATGGCGTCGATTACGCCAGCGATTATAGCGCCGACACATATGTCTATGACACTTTCGCTTCGCCTTACACGTTCGGCCCGGCTGCTGGAATGACGGCGGACCTTCAACGATGGTTTGAACATCCGGAGACCAATTTCGGCTGGATGATGCTGGCCGAACACGAGGATATCAATTTCACTGCGCGTCGATTCGCCTCACGCGAAGATACCTTCCTGGGCCCGGTGCTGGCGATTGATTTTGTTTTGCAACCCTCGCTGAGCATTGCCATTACGAACGCAACCATCACTTTGCAATTTTTCGCCGAAGCAAATCAGGGGTATGTGGTCGATTATTGCGACGGCCTAATGTGTAATCCATGGTTCGTCCTCAAGAACTTCCCGCCAGAAACAACAGGCGGCATTCGCCTCGCCGCCGATACTGCTACGGCGCCTCAGCGCTATTATCGCGTGAAACTCGATTAGTCCTTGCAGCGGCGAGGTGAGACGGATTATCACGCGGACATGCTTTCGCGAATAACCCTTTCAGCGATTTTTGCGTTTGTCAGTTCCGTGGCTGCGGCTGATTACTTCCCGCCCCCCGATAACGCCGGCGGATGGCGCACGGCGACCAATACAATGGAGATGCGCGACCGTGCGGCGATGGATTCCGCGCGGCTGGCCGAGGCGTGGGACTTTACGCAGCGTTGTACGCAAAATGGCGGTTTGCTTGTGGTGCGGCATGGCTGGCTGGTGTTCGAAAAGTATTTTGGACGCGCCAGCCGCAATGCGAACCCGGACATGGCGTCCACCGGCAAAGCTTACACGAGCATCGCGTGCGGCATTATGTTGAAGGAATTTCGGGAGAAAATTCCAAATGGTCTCGATACG
>DATENK010000395.1:0-4139 GCA_035275085.1 Verrucomicrobiia bacterium
GAATGGCACGATGCTCTTTGCCTAACGAGGCTGGCGCCAGCTGCTCATAAAACAGGTTGGCCTCTTCTTCGCGCTGCGTGAATATTTTGTCGAAGTCAGCAAAAGGCTCGCCATCGTCACGATGAAGATCGACGCGTTTGAGCCGTAAACGGACGGAAACATGTTCGCCCGGCGGAACGGTGAACTTGTAATGAGCGGCCGCTTTCGTCCCGACGCGCTGCGGATTGATAGAATCGGTCTTACCACGCACGAAAAAGTCGTTGATCGAATCTTTCACAAAGGGAGTCCGGTTCGGGGTTGCCCATAACCGCTCCGCGTTGGTCTCATTCTCGGTGAACAGAAGGTCGTCTGCTCCTTCGCAAAACAATCGATACGAACCGAGGACCTGATGTGCGGTTTCGATGATGTCGATATGAGCCTCTGTTTGTCCCAACGCCCGCAGGCCGGGTTTTTGATTGTGGCGTCCCCAGCTCCAGGTGTTGCGAAACCAAATCGTGGGGAGCAAATGCAGATTTGCCGTCTCCGGTCCGTGATTCGTGGCGGTGGCGCGAATCAGGATGTCGTAGGGATCGACCTTGGCATATTCGATCTCAATATCGAAGTAGCGGTTTTCAGCGACAACGCCGGTATCCCAAATTTCGAATTCCCCTTCCATTTTTGAGCGCGATCCGCTACGCGCGACCAATTCGTCATACGGAAATGCCTGTTGCGGATATCGGTAGATCATTCGCATCAAGCTGTGTGAGGGAACGTTGTCGATGTACCAGTAAACTTCCTTCACATCTTCGCCGTGATTACCCTGTGGTCCGCTGACGCCGAACAAACGCTCCTTCAAAATTGAATCGCGTTCGTTCCAAAATCCGAAAGCAAAACAAAGGCGTCCTTTGTGATCGGAAATGCCGCCAATGCCATCCTCGTTCCAACGGTAGGCGCGTGAACGAGCGTGATCATGCGGGAAATAGCCCCAAGCGTCGCCGTTCGCACTGTAATCTTCGCGCACTGTTCCCCAGGCACGTTCGGCCAGATACGGGCCCCAAAAATACCAGGGCTCGTCCGGCGTGTTGTTTTCCTGGAGACGCGCTTGCTCTGGGTTCATCAGCAAGTTGATCGATTAAATCCTTACAATTCGCAATCCGAAATCCGCGAACTGTTGCCAGGGGATGAGCGATCAGTAGTCCGGTCGGATTCGCCACAAGCCAATCTGGATTACGCATTCGCAATCTTCGTTATCGGATTTGTTAGGAATATCGTTGACCTTTTAAAGCCCGAGGTGAGACACTCGTCGGCTGGAGGTATCACTATGAAAACTCCTGTCTTTGTCCTGGTCGGCCTGTTTCTGTGGGCCGCAATGAGGTCGGTTTGTGCATTGAATGATTCTTGGTTGGATGACGATCGCGCCTGGCTGCGCGGTCAAATCGCGGAAATGCAAGGCCAACTAAATTATCTCAACAGTTTGAAGGCGGCGTCCGACATCGCAACGGTCAACATCGCGGCAGGCACGGCCGGTCCCGGTGATTATGCTGCGGTGGCCCAGTGGAAAGCCGCGAAATTCACTAACAATCCTGGAAAGATAAGAAATCAGCTAAACCAGGCACAACAAGCACTCGCGAAAGTAGAGGGAAGGATCCACAAACTCGGGACGACGAAACCGCCACAGAACTGGGGATTCACTCCACCCGGAAACGTTCATAAAGGAAGCCCGTCCCACAGCGGTGGTGGTGAAAGCCATCATCAAGGTGGCGGAGGAGGAGAGGACCACCACAAAGGGCAAGATCCGACGGGGCAAAATCCGACGGGATCGATGGGCTCCGAAGATCATCATCACGGTGCCGATGGCACCGACTTAGGCGCGCAACGGCAGTACCAGACGAAGCAAAGTGGGATGATGATGAAGCAGCAGAATGCGATGCGTCAAAAGCAGCACAATGCGATGCTGCAAAAGCAGCAGAATGTGATGCGGCAGAAGCAGCAGAACGCGATGCGGCAGAAGCAGCAGCAGATGCACATGAAAAATGCGTCGCTGCAGAAGAAGCAACAGCAGCAAATGATGATGAAGAATGCGGCCCTGAGGAACAAGCAACAGCAGCAAATGCACATGAAACGGGCTGCGGCCCAGAGGTCCCAGGTGCAGCGTCAGCTCCGAAAACCTAAAAAGAACCAGTATTCTTATTAAGCTGGGTTTGCGTTGTTCTGGGGAAAGACTACTCCCACTCGATCGTGCTCGGAGGTTTGCTCGATATATCGTAAACGACGCGATTGACGCCTTTGACTTCGTTGCAAATGCGATTGGAAATGCGGGCGAGCAGTTCGTAGGGAACACGCGCCCAATCGGCTGTCATGGCGTCGAGACTTTCGACAATCCGTAGGGCGATTGTGTTTTCATAAGTACGTTGGTCGCCCATCACGCCGACGGTTTGTATTGGCAACAGGACGGCGAATGATTGCCACACCTTGTAATACCAATCCGCCGCTTCCATCTCGCTTTGCACGATCGTGTCTGCTTCGCGCAAAATCGACAGACGTTCTTCCGTCACTTCACCCAGAATGCGCACGGCCAGACCGGGTCCGGGGAACGGTTGCCGGTAGACAATTTCCTTGGGCAAACCAAGCTGCAATCCCGCCTGGCGAACTTCGTCCTTAAACAATTGCCGGACCGGTTCTACTAACTCGAAATGCATTTTCTCGGGTAATCCGCCGACATTGTGGTGTGTCTTGATGACGTGCGACGGATTTCCACCGATCGATACGCTCTCGATTACGTCCGGATAAAGTGTGCCCTGCGCGAGAAATTTGTATTCGCCATGTCCGCCAGAGGACGGACTCGCTGCGGCGAGTTTGTTAACGCCCCTCCCTGCCCGTCCGGTCGCAGACTCGCCGTGGAGAGCATTGGATCGATCCTCGGCTAGCAACTCCTCGGTCGCATGTTGAAAAACTTCGATGAACAAGTTGCCGATAATTTTCCGTTTTTGTTCCGGATCGGTGACACCGCGCAGCTTTTTCAAAAAACGATCGGAAGCGTCTACGTATTTCAATTTGACGTGAAAATTTTCGCCGAAAACGCGCTGCACGATTTCTTCTTCACGCTCGCGGAGTAAGCCGTTGTTCACGAAGATGCAGGTGAGCTGGTCGCCGATCGCCTTATGCAAAAGCGCGGCGGTGACTGATGAATCCACTCCGCCGCTGAGTCCGAGCACGACTTTGGCGGCACCGACTTGTTTCCGCACCTGGGCGCACGCTTCCTCGATGAATGAACCCATCGTCCAATCCATCGCGCAATGACAGATGTGATAGACGAAGTTTTTCAAGATCTCCTTGCCGCGCGGCGTGTGCGCGACCTCGGGATGGAATTGCAGTCCATACAGTTTTCGCTGTCGATCTTCGACGGCGGCAAAATCGGAGCTCTCGGTGCGAGCAGCGGCGTGAAAACCTTTGGGCAATGCGGTCACTTCGTCTCCGTGGCTATTCCAGACGTCCAGTTGCGCGCCTAGTCCGTCGAAAAGCTCGGATCCGTTTGTAATTTGCAATGTGCCTGCGCCGTACTCGCGGCGTCCGCTGAACTCGACCCGGCCGCCGAGATGATGGGCCATTTGCATCAGGCCGTAGCAAATTCCAAGAACCGGGATGCCTAACGAAAAAATCTCCTTATCAACCTGCGGAGCACCCTTGTCGTATACGCTGGCCGGTCCCCCTGACAGGATAATTCCGTTCGGAGCGAGATCGGCCACTTTCGCAGCCGGAGTGTCATAGGGCACGATCTCGGAATAGACCTGAAGTTCTCGGATGCGCCTCGCAATGACCTGTGTGTACTGCGAACCGAAATCGAGAATAAGAATCTTGGAATGTTTCGGTGGCGTCCGTTCGACGTCGCTCCCGCCTTCGCCAGAAGGCTTCGGCGTGGCAGGGAGGACAGACTTGGTCTTCACCCTACTCGTGAGTTTGCGGAATGCCGTGTTCGCCGGCGGGATCGTCCTCCGCGCGATGAATTGGACCTACCCGGCCCTGGCCGGTGACGCCGCGTTCAAGTTGGCCCTGAACTTCTTGAGTGCTGCGTTGCTCGAGCGGATCCGCGCAGCCGCCGCCCAGAATCGCGCACGCGATCATGAGCAGAACCGATAGGCGTTTCATCTGCTTATTTTAGG
>DATENK010000396.1:0-2784 GCA_035275085.1 Verrucomicrobiia bacterium
CATCCGGTTCAATCCTGCGGCTTTTCGCCAGAGAGCTGGCCCTTGTTCAAGTAAACTGTCCGGCTCGCGCGGGCGGAGGCATGCGGGTCGTGCGTGACCATGATGATCGTTTTGCCCTGTTCTTTGTTCAGGCCCTGTAGCAGGCCAAGAATTTCGTCACCGGATTTTCGGTCGAGATCCCCGGTCGGCTCATCGCAGAGCAGGAGTGTGGGATCGGTCACGATTGCCCGCGCGATGCCGGTGCGTTGCTGTTCGCCGCCGGAGAGTTGCCGCGGATAATGGCGCGCGCGATGCGACAACCCGACGATGTCCAGAGCAGTCGCGACATGTTTTCGGCGTTCACTCTTGGATAAGTGCGTGAGCAGGAGCGGCAACTCGACATTGCGCTCGGCCGTCAGGACGGGGAGCAAGTTGTAGAACTGGAACACGAGCCCGACATGCCGCGCGCGCCACGCGGCCAACTCGCGATCGGACATTTGGTCGATGCGATCGGCGCCGATGGTCACTATGCCGTTTGTGGGCCGATCCAAACCGCCGATCAGGTTCAGCAGCGTCGACTTTCCCGAGCCCGACGGTCCCATCAGCGCGAGGAATTCGCCTTTCGGTACGTCCAGGCTCAGTCCGGACAACACGCGAATCTCTTCCGATCCGCGCCGGAAAATTTTGTCCACATTCGTTACGCGAACCAAGGGTTCGTTACTCGTCGTCATCACTTTTCCTCTATTACTCTCGCGCCATCAGTCAAATTAGTCGCCGGCTCCATCACCACTCGCTCGCCGCCGCTCAATCCAGCCGCGATTATTACATCATCGCCTTGACCTGCGCCAACTGTCACTGAGCGCCGTTCCACGCGTCCATTCTGCACCAGCCAGACAATGTCGCGTCCATCGCGCTGCCGTACAGCGGACTTGGGAACGGTGATCTTCCGTTCGGTCGTCTTCACTTCTCCGCTGGAACGAAACGCGACCTTCGCGCTCATATCAGGAAGAATCCGCGGATCAAGCTTCACAAAACCGACGCGCACTTTCACGGTCGCCTTTTGGCGATCGGCTGTGGGAATGATCGCGATGACTTTGCATGGAATCTGCCACTCGGGATAGGCGTCAAGCGTCCCTTCCACGGGCTGCCCTGAACTCACGCGATTGATGTAGCTTTCGTTCACATCCACTTCGATTTCCAGCGAACTCATGTCGACGATAGTGCAAATGCCGGTCCGGGTGAATCCACCCGCCGACATCGGTGAAATCATCTCGCCGGGTTGAGCATCCTTGGAAGTCACGATGCCGGCGAACGGAGCGCGCACGACCATATCTTCGAATTGCTGTTTCCAGAGCGCAATTTCGCGTTCCGCGACAGCTACGTCCGCGAGTTGCCGATCCAGGCGTGCTTGCAGTGACTTGGCTTCTGCTTCGGCGTGGTCTAAATCGGAAGGGCTGCTGACCTTTTCGGCCGCAAGTTGCGTGATGCGCTTCAGTTCGCGCTCGGCCTTATTCAGATTGGCCTTGGTTTCGTCCAGCGCTTTGAGGGCCGATTCAGCATGCGCTTCCGCCAGATGAAGGCTCTTTTCCACGTTTGAAGCATCGAGCCGGGCGAGCACCTGGCCGGCTTCGACCTTCATTCCTTCCTCGACGAGGATTTCGATAACTTTGCCTGTGACCTTGGCCGACACTGTGGATTTCCGCCGGGCGGTGACGTAGCCGGAGGCGTTAAGCAAAACCCTTTCGCTGCCGCCACCGCCCGGCTGCATGACGAGAGCGGTGCGGACCGGCACGGGTTTTGGGCGTTTCATCCACCAGATTACGCCGCCGGCGACCAAGCCCATGAACGCCAGGACCAGCAGCAGCAACCACGGGGTTTTGCTGCGGTGAGTCTGTGTGCGGTCGATGCGCAGATCGTCCAGCGTTGGTTTATCGAGGCTCATCGCGTGCGTCCAAGCAGCAAATCCGTTCCCCCGCGCCGGGTCAAGCCTGCGCAGAAATTTCTCTTTTCCTGGCTAATCTTAATCGCAATCCTAAATCCTGCGATTCTGTCGCTTGACGGAGCGCCGAACTACCCCGACGTTCGCGGTTCATGAAATTTGGAGCGCACATGTCTACCAGCGGAGGTGTCTGGCGCGCGCTTGAACGCGGCGCAAGCATTGGATGCGAGGTCGTGCAGATTTTCGTGAAGAGCAATATGCGCTGGTTTGGGACACCGCACGCGCCCGTCGATGTTACGAAATTTATCGAAGAACGCTCCGCGAAAAAATACTCCGCAGTATTTGGCCACACGGGCTACCTGATTAATGTCGCGTCGCCGCCGGGTTCAAATCGTGAAAATTCGATCAAATCACTGACGCAGGAAATTGGATTCGCCACCGCGCTTGGGTTGCCCTTTCTAGTGATGCATCCGGGCGCTCACATGGGCGCGGGTGAGAAGGTCGGGATCAAGCGCGCCATTGCGGGACTGAATGAAGCGTTCGAGGCCACGCGGCAATCCAAGGTGCGGATCGCGCTCGAGAACACGGCGGGGCAGGGGAGCTGCTTTGGGTATCGCATCGAACAGCTCGCCGCGATTTATGATGGGGTGAAGGATCCGAAGCGGCTCGCGGTATGTTTGGACACATGCCATTTCTTTGCTGCCGGATACGACATCCGCACCCCCGAAGGTTGGGATGCCGCCCTTAAGGAAGTCGACCGCCTCGTCGGCCTCAAGCAAGTCGTCGCCTTTCACCTCAACGATTCAAAGACCGACCTCGGCTCGCGCGTTGATCGCCATGAACACATCGGCAAAGGCAAGATCGGC
>DATENK010000397.1:0-4078 GCA_035275085.1 Verrucomicrobiia bacterium
CGGTCGTGGTCAGCATTACTGAAGATGCGGCTTATGCCATTGGCGCAAATAAACAAGCGACTGTCACGATCGCCGACAACGATACCGGCAGCGGCAGTGGCGGCGGCTCGAACACGAATTCGACGCCCGGCACGAACGCCGGCCCGGAAATCAGCACAACTGATTATACCGGCCTGCGCTTGCCGAAGGTTGGCGATGCCACGCTGCATGTGGTGTCGCCCGACTTGCTTGAACTGCAGTTGGTGACCAAAAAAGAGCCGGACCCCGCGCCACTCACACAGTGGAACTTTGTGGACGGCAACAATCAGTTCATCGCGCCTTCGTTGTCCCATTTCAGCGTAACCGTGGATGGTGTGACGGTGCCGGTGCAGGCGGTCGGCTTTAAGCGGCGCGCGCTCTGGGCGCCGATTGCGGTGCGCGATCTTCGCGTGCTGAATTGCATGTACTTGAAAATTGGCAAATCGGTGAGTGACAGCCAGACCGTGGAAGTCAAGAACCCGAGCGGCGCGCTTTGGAATGCCGCGACGACGAAGTTCCAAACGACAGTGACGTCGTTGCGCTACAGCCCGGCGATCCACGTGAACCAGGAAGGTTACGTGCCGGCATTCGCTAAGAAGGCGATGATCGGTTACTTCATCGGCAGCCTTGGCGAAATGGATGTGCCGTCTTCCGCGGGCTTCAAGCTCGTGGATTCGGCCAGTGGCGCAGAAGTGTTCCAGGGCACACTCAAGCCGCGCGCGGACGTGGGCTTCACCTACACGCCGACCCCTTACCAAAAGGTGTATGAGGCCGATTTCAGCGCCTTTAAACAATCGGGCGAATATCGTCTCGTCGTTCCGGGCCTCGGCGCCTCGTTGCCGTTCCTCATCGATGACGGCATCGCGATGGACTTCGCCCGTACTTACGCGCTTGGTTTGTATCACCAGCGTTGCGGCGATGAGAACAAGCTACCCTACACTCGGCATGAGCACGACAAGTGTCACATCGCGAAAGCGGAAGTGCCGCTGCCGTCCGGTTCGTTCCCATTCACGTGGAATTGCGTTGCGGGAAAAACGGTGGATTCAAAAGACAATCCGCGTCATACCGCGGTGCCGATGACCAGCGAAGGCACGCAGTTGTACCCAATCATGAATCGCGGCACGCTCGACGTTTCCGGCGGGCACCATGACGCCGGCGATTATAGCAAGTACACCATCAACAGCGCCGGACTGACGCATTACCTTATGTTCGCCGTTGACTCGCTCCCTGGAGTGGCGGCGCTCGACAACCTCGGCCTGCCGAACAGCGGCGATGGCATCAGCGATGTGTTGCAGGAAGCCAAGTGGGAAGCGGATTACCTGGCCAAAATCCAGGACGCCGATGGCGGCTTCTACTTCCTCGTATATCCGAAGGAGCGCGAATACGAGTGGGGTGTAACGCCGGATCATGGCGATCCGCAAGTCGTGTGGCCTAAGAACACGGCCGTTACCGCCGCTGCGGTTGCTGCGCTGGCGCAAACCGCTTCGTCACCGAAATTCAAGCAACTCTACCCTGCTGAGTCGGCGAAGTATTTGGAAAAGGCGAAGCTTGGCTGGCAGTTTCTCATGAATGCCATCGCCAAATATGGCAAGGACGGCGCCTATCAAAAGATCACACATTACGGAAATGAGTTCATGCACGACGACGAGCTCGCATGGGCCGCTTGCGAAATGTTCCTTGCCACAGGCGACGAGCAATACCACTCCAAGCTGAAGGAATGGTTCAATCCGTCCGACCCGGCGACGTTCCGCTGGGGTTGGTGGCGCTTGTATGAAGCGTGGGGCGCTGCGACCCGCAGTTATGCCTTTGCGGCGCGCTCCGGCCGTTTGCCCCTGAGCAAGTTAGACGCGGCGTATCTCGCCAAGTGCGAAGAGCAAGTGGTGCTCTGCGCTCAGGACCAGGTGGCGCGCTCGAAGCAGAGCGCTTACGGCACCAGCTTCCCGCTGGAGTCCAAGGCTGTCAAAGCTGCCGGCTGGTTTTTCTCCAGCGAGCGTGCGTTCGACATTTCGGTCGGTTACCAGATCCAGCCGAAGCCGGAGTTCATCGATGGCATTGTCGCTAACATGAATTACGAAGGCGGTTGCAATCCTGTGAACGTCGCCTTCGTCAGCGGCCTGGGTTGGAAGCGTCAACGTGATGTCGTTCACCAATTCGCACTGGCGGATGAGCGCAGCATGCCGCCCAGTGGCATTCCGATTGGCGGGTTTACGACCACGTCGCAATACTCCGAAGTTTACAAAGGCGAGTTGCGCGCCATGGATTATCCGGATGACGAAGGCGGCACTGCCCCGTATCCGATGTACGACCGTTGGAGCGATAGCTGGAACGTGGTGGGTGAATTCGTCCACCTTGACCAGGCGCGCAGTCTCGCGAGTCTCGCGTTTTTGGCAACGCTCACGCCTGCGAAGGACAAAGCGTGGAAGTCCGCCACCGCCCGCATCATCACGCCGGAGAAGCTTGAGATCGGCAAACCGAATACCGTTAGCGTGCAGGTCGAAGGCAAGGACCTTAATGGCGCCCGCATCGTGTGGGAAGCGCGCGATTCGGAGCCGGGTTTTGGCCGCGAGTTTGTCGTGACGCCCAAGAGTTCGGGCGATTATTGGATCGAAGCCGAAATCCAGTGGCCCGACGGCACCCGCGCCTTCGCTCGCCAGAGCACTGCCGCCGATGGCTCGCTCGTGGTGTGGGTCGACGATGAAGTGCCTGCAGGCGCGACCGCCAGCAGTTCAGGTGGCGACACTTGGAAATGGGGCAACAGCCCTGCACCGCAAGCCGGTGATTTGGCGCATGAATCGTCTGCCGCAGCGGGCATGCACCAGCACTGGTTCACTGGCGCTAGCTCGACGTTGAAGATCAACGCAGGTGACAAGCTCTTTGCCTATGTCTATCTCGATCCGGCGAATCCGCCCGCGGAAATCATGCTGCAATGGGATGTTGGAAATTGGGAACATCGCGTATACTGGGGTGCGAACCAGATCTCGCTCGGAAGCGATAAAACCGCGAGCCGCTATTACGCTGGCGCGTTACCCGCTGCGGGCCAATGGGTCAAATTGGAAGTGCCCGCAAGCGCCGTCGGCATGGAAGGCCAGACGGTCCGCGGTATGGCCTTCACGTTGTTTAACGGCCGCGCGTGGTGGGATTCGGCCGGCCGAAGCGCGCAGTAGGATAGAGCTGCGCCGAAAGTTTCGGGGGACGGTAGTTTGACGTCCCCTCTGTCAACCCGCCGGGACGCGCCGCAAAAGCGACGCGTCCCGGTCTTCTTTTCCCTTTTTCCCTAACCTGACCCGAGCGTCAGAAACCAACGTTCAGCCCAAAGCGCACCAGATGGAAATCCGGCGTGTCCTCAGGAAATACCCGGCGCCAATCGCCGAACAGCGCGGTGTACTGATTGAGCTTTAGTTGCAAGCCACCGCCCGCATGCAGACTCCATTGCGGGATGTATTTCCATTCCCGTCCGCCGCCGCCAATCGCGTAGGGCGCCAGCCCGGATTGCCCGATTGGTACGCGCAGCAGCAAGTTGGCGTTTGCGCGATACGGTGCTTTCCACTCATCGATCCACGTATCGGCGCCAATCCCGACATAGCGCACGAAATATGCGGTCACGCCGAGTCCGCCGCCGAATCTGTCGTCGTTGCCATGACGGTTCTGATTCGCCCATGTGCCGAAGAGATCAAGCGTCACATCCGGCTCCTTGAACTTATCATCCGAATTGCGGTCGTAGCGCCAACGTTCGTTCCAATCCGCGGCCCGCCCCGCACTGAGCAAGAGCATCAAACCAACAATCGCCCCCATGATGCATTTCACTTTCATACACATTATTTATCTTTTGATAGTTACTATTAACAATTTATTGACCCGCGGAGCCTACGCTTGCGCCGAAGCATGAAAAATGGGGTTTTAACCCTAGAATTTCCCCTGAAGAGAAGGGCGGGCATCTCGCCCGCCTGTTTTCGGTGTCGCGCGGAGAATTTTGTCCGCCTAGTTCAAGTGCAGCTCGCGCTCGCCTTCGAGTCCATCGATGCTGATCGTGACGGTGTTATTGCCGATGCTGACGCAGCGG
>DATENK010000398.1:0-3870 GCA_035275085.1 Verrucomicrobiia bacterium
GCTCGTTATCGAGCGAGTAGGCTGCGACGCCGCCATTCGCTGTCGTCCCGTAATTTGCGACGAGGAAATTGACCATCTCCTCTAAATAAACAACCCCATCCGCTGTGTTGGGATTCAGGCTGAGCGGCCCAGGTTTATCGACAATAACCTCTTTCCAGCGCGGACTCGGAGCCGTCTCGCCCGGAGCGACAGTTCCGTTCATGTCCGCTGCGACATAACCAGCCACCGGAAGCGTGATGATAGTTTTCAAGCCCGCAGCGCGGTCGGCGTTAACCCAGGCCTGGAGCAACGCACCAGGCATTTGCGAATTCCCAATGCCGGCGTTGCTGCCGAGAAATGAGTCGCTGGAATGGAAATAATCACTGCCGGCGTTCGAAGCATTGTTCTCCCAATTCAGACCGGTATGCCGGTTGCCGCCGTGACGGTGAACGGTGGCCCCGGGAAGATTGAGGTCGTTGGCGCCGTAAACAGAATCGGAAATTGTATGCCGCGTGTTGAGCCCGTCGATCGTGAAGACGACGTCCTGGGCATGAAGTTGCGAAAGCGGGAGCAGCGAAAGGAGAAATGCGGCCCGGACCCTTATGGACATGACTAAACTATATCGGCCAATAAGTTTGCGTCATCTCCAGCAGCATTCTGTTGGGAAAAATACCCAAGGGACGGACTCGACCTCTGGTTTTAAGTCGATCAGGTCGTAGGCGTGCTTCGTATTTCGTTCAGATGACAGCGCCAAATCCGGATTACTTGAACACAGCCGCTGCGTACCGGTGAGGACGGCATCATTCCGGGCGGAGCGAGGGATATCACATTCGCGCACCACCGATTTGGGCGTGGCGAGGGCAAGTCACAAGATGATCGTTCACCATGCCGGTCGCTTGCATCAGCGCGTAGCAAATAGTCGAGCCAACGAACTTGAAGCCGCGCCGCAACAAATCGCGACTCATAGCATCCGACTCTAACGTGCGCGCCGGGACTTGCTCCATTTTCCGCCAGCGATTCTGCTTCGGCTTATTTGCAACAAAACTCCATAGATAAGCGTCGAAGCTGCCAAACTCTTTTCGCACGGCAAGAAATGCTTTCGCGTTTTGGATCGTCGCCGCAATCTTCAGTCGGTTGCGGACAATGCCCGGATCATTGAGCAATCGTTTGACCTCCCGCGAACCGTAGCGCGCAATCTTTTCCGCCCGAAATCCGTCGAGGGCCTTGCGGTAATTTTCTCGCTTGTTCAGGATCGTTGTCCAACTCAATCCTGCCTGCGCGCCTTCCAGAATCAGAAATTCAAGCAGCCTGCGATCGTCGTGCACTGGCACACCCCATTCTTCATCATGATAAGTGATGTTTGGTTCGACTGTGGCCCAGGGACAACGCGGCATAGGTCAACTTGCAGGTTGACGCTTTTCAATGACGACGAGAAAAATGCCGCCAAGAATCGCGACCGATGCGACGAGAAAGCGCAAGGTGAGCGGTTCACCTAACAGAATGATACCGCCAGCGGCGGCGAGAACGGGGACGCTCAATTGAACAGTGGCGGCGCTGGTGGCTTTGAGGGCGGGCAACGCACTGTACCAAATCACGTATCCGATCCCAGAAGTGATCGCACCGGAGATCACAGCGTAAATGATTCCTAACGAATCAAGATGCATCCACCCGATCATGCATATACTGAGCAGAGCTGCGAACGGCGCGGCCCTCACAAAATTTCCAGTGGTAGCAGCAGTAGCGTCGCGCTGCGTCTTGCCGCGGAGCGAATAAACTCCCCAAGCCACCCCCGCTGACAGCATCAGAATCGAGCCGGCCAGCGGCGGCGCGGAAAGACCGGGGAAGACCAGCACAACCAGGCCGATCATGGCTGCAAGAAAGCCTACTAGCTGGATTGCGCGAAAACGTTCGCCCCCGCGCAAGCCCGAAAGGATCATCGTAGCCTGGACCGCTCCGAACAGGAGTAATGCTCCGGTTCCGGCGGAAAGGTGGAGGTAGGCAAACGAAAACGCCGCCGCGTATATATATAGAGCGAGGGCGGAGGGCCAGTTGCCGGCGTCCCTGAGTGACCGACGGGAAGGACCTTCGACCACGGATGAAGCCTCATCTATAGACCGCCCTCGAAGCTGGGTACTTAGCCATAGCATGAGCGCGCCGGAAATGATCCGAACAAAGGTAAATGTTGCGGCGTCGATCGTAGTATTCTTCAGCGCCGCACGACAAAGCAGCGAATTGCTGGCAAAGGCGATCATTGCCAGGAGTGTGAGAAGAAAGACCCGGGCCGGTTTCACCGCCCAAAGTGTGGGATCTCTTTCGGCTTCTGGGAATCGAAAACATGCAAATTAATGCCAGGTTAGAGTGATGCACCGGATTGTTTCACTGTTGCCAGCGGCGACCGAAATCGCAGCGGCGCTTGGATTGATGGACAATGTTGTCGGTGTTTCCCATGAATGCGACTTCCCGGACGAAGCCAACGTCCGGCCACGGGTTACTCGTTGTCCGGTGCACAACAGAGGACTAACGAGCAAAGAAGTGGACGAATGGGTCCGGCGTGCTCTGCGCGAGAATGGCACCATCTATACGATCGATGAGCGGCTCCTGCGTGAGCTTCGGCCGGACGTCATATTGGCCCAAAAATTGTGCGATGTGTGCGCGGTCGGTTACGGTACCGTTGCCCGGCTCGCTGAAACGTTGCCTAACCAGCCGCGAGTTGTAAGTCTGGAACCATCGAGCTTGTCGGACATCTTTGGTGACATTCGTCGTGTGGCCGGCGTCTGTGGCGCGATTAACGGGGCGGAGACACTGATTGCGACGCTTTCAACGCGAGTGGAGAGCGTGCGTGAACGAGCGGCAAAAATTCCGCATCGGCCGCGGTGCTTCGTCCTGGAATGGATCGACCCACCGTTTTGCTCCGGCCACTGGGTCCCGGAGCTGGTTGAGATTGCCGGCGGGCACGATCCGTTGGGCCGGAAACATCAGCCCTCATCGGAGATCAGGTGGGAAGAGGTAGTGAAGGCGCAGCCGAACATAATTGTGGTCGCACTCTGTGGATATGACATTGAACGGGCTCGCCGCGATTGTGAATTGTTAAGACGATTTCCTGGATTCGATTCAATTCCAGCCGCACAAAACGGTGAAATTTATCTGGTCAACGCCAGCGCATACTTCGCCCGTCCCGGGCCGCGAATTGTCGATACGCTGGAAATTCTGGCCGGAATTTTACATCCGGAGGAATTTTCGCGGTTCACACGCGTTAACTTGGAGGATCATCGCACGCTCAAATTAGGCATGCACCTTAAACGAGCGGAGAATATTTCGGAAGCCCACGGTGTTGGTGGCATTTCCAAAGCCAATTAGAATCCCCACGTGCTGTTTGAATTGCGATGAAGATAATAGTGTTTGGCGCGGGTGCGATCGGCAGTATCTATGCGGCGAAGCTGGCCGCTCATCACGACGTGACCATAATCGGGCGCGCCGCGCATGTGGATGCGATCAAGCGCGACGGCTTGCATATCCGCGGACGTGAGGAACTCAAGGTTCGATTGAAGGCGGCGACCGAGATCGAGCAAATCGAGCCGTCGACTCTGATCTTGTTGACCTCCAAAGTTCACGACAATCGCGCCGCGGCCCTGACCATTGCCGACCAGGTGCGTCACGACACTCTAATTCTCTGCGTCCAAAATGGATTGCGCAGCGAAGAGATCGTGCGCCAGGTTCTGGACAATCGTTGTGTGGTTTTGCGCGCCATCACTCAGTTCGGCGCAATCTTTGCCGGACCCGGCCTGATCGATCTGAAAGTGACTGGCGAGACACTGATCGAGCGACACGAACGCAGCGAGGAGCTGGCCGCGCTGTTGACGAAAAGCGGGCTGGAAACGCGCATCTCCGAGG
>DATENK010000399.1:0-14682 GCA_035275085.1 Verrucomicrobiia bacterium
ACGCGGTAATAGTATTTCTGACCGAGAATCGCGGTATTATCGGTGTAACTGGTGGCCTGAGAAGGAAGCGATGCAACAGGTTGCCAATTGTTGGCGTCGGTGGAGCGTTGCAGAATGACGCCGTCTTCGTTTTGGGAATCATCGGTCCACGACATTGTGGGCGCATTGGTGCCGTTGGAGAAGACCACGAACCGCAACGGTCGCGCGGGAATGCCGCCCAAAGGATATGTCACGCCCATATCGGCGCCGTCGCGGCCGCTGCCTCGACAAGGTGATCCGGTCTGGAGGCGGAAATCGCGCGCCGCGCCATTTACGAAGAGCGGATCGACATCGATATTGCCAACCCCGGGCCAGTTGGTGTTTCCCAAATCATTGTGATCGGCGTAAAGCTGACCGTTGTTGGCCATTCCGATGGTGGTGATGTTGTTCCAAAGAATATTGTTGTAGGAATTGGTTGTGATTCCGCCGCCCGTCGGGGAACCCTGGTTTGCCTTGTTATAATTCGTAAAGCCCGACACACATTCCACGATGGTGCAGTTGCGAACGCTCACGTCGCACAAATCCTTGGCCATCACACCCGATTGGCAGCCGTAAATCAGACAATTGCTGACGATAATCCCGTGCGAGGAACCGCCGTCGCCGACGGAGACGCCTTTATCAAACGGAAAGTCCCACATGATGCAATTCTCGATTCGCGTATCAGTCGAGCCCGGCAAATCGCCGGGGCCGATATCCACCGCATCAACATTGCCAAGGTTGCCGTGACGATAGGTGCAACGACGCGTGTAGGAGCCTGGTTGTGCGGAATCGAAGTCCAGCGCATCTCCATTCATGTGCTCGAAGAAACAATCTTCGACATGAATCACTCCATTGCGAACCAGGCATTCATAGTAGTTCCAGACATGAACACGCCGGGCCTCAAAGAGGGTAGCGTTGTTGCACATCATGATGGGGCGGCCGAGGGTGCCACCCGAAGCGTTATCAAAATCATGCAGGGCGGTGTCCTGCACGGTGCCGGTGGCGAGGCTGATGGCGTTGACCTGGCTGCGCGCCACGTCGGCCCACTCGACCCAGATACTTGAGCCGTCATCCGAAGCCGACAGCGGACCCCAGATGCTGGCTGGGGCGCCGTTGACGTTGAAATACACCATCCGATCCGGCGTGCCATGCACGTAGATGCGTCCGCCGTTCCGCGCCGTGATGAATTGACCGGGGCTAACGAGCACCACAACGCCGTCTGCGATTTCAAGCGTCAGGTCAACGGGAACGGTAACACTGGTGGGAACGTAAACCACGGTACCGGGAGTTGCGATGGTCTGGCTTGAAGCCAGCGTGCCGCTGAGCGTCACGGTGGAAGTCTGGTAGATAATCGTCTGCGTAATGTTGGAGAGGATGTTGCCGCTCGCATTCAGCGCAGCAATATACAATTCATTCATACCCGGGCGAAGTGTTCGCGCCTGCGACCATCGACCATCACCGGGCGTATAGTTTGCGTCCTCGCCGTTGACGGTCACTCGAGTCGCGCCAGCGATAGTATTCGAACCATTGAGGGTGACGACATTGGAGGTCACCAAACTGCCAAACGCGCCGGAAACCGTGGAACCCGCCGCGCCTGAGATGGCGAGGTCAGCGATCAAATGGAAATCGCTGCTCCCGGCGGATTGGTTCAGCCCGACGATCGCGAAGGTGTGTGCCCCCACTGGCAATCGGCTGCCGACCGCGCCGACATTGAAAGTGGTTGCGGGATTAACAGGAGAATTGCAGCAGGAGGCCTCGTGGCTATTGGCCCCGGTTGTTTGCGTGGCAGTCACGACGCTGCCTACGCCATTGGTGGTGTTCGCGCGCCGAATTTCAACACCGTCCAAATACGCCACAAAGCCGTCGTCGTAGTCGACAGTGAGCAAAAGATCCAGGCTTGAATCCACGGGAGAACTCACGGTGAACGTTTTCCGGATGAAAAGCGTGGTATATCGATTAATCATGTCCGGCAGCATGGTCGATTCGTAATTCGGCGCGGTGTTGGCGATGTTAGGATCGCCATAGCCGAAACCGCCCTGTGCGCTGCCCCAGTCCGCATTGAGCGACGCGTCACTGATCGTTTGCCAGTTGGCTTGCACAGCGTTGGTGCCCTTGTGAAAGAACCAGGTATCGCTATGCCGGACGAGCGGGGTCGGTGGATTAGGCGGCGCACCGACCTGGACGGTGAGATATTGGGCTTTGAGGCTGGTGAGGCTGAAAGCAAACGTGAGTGCAAGGAACAGCGACCAACAACGGAGAGGGAGACTATGCATGAGAATATGGGATGAAAGACGACTCTAAAATGACACACATTCAATGATTCCGAGGGGAATGCTCCATTATGCCCGAAACGAAGGGCCGAGGCAAGCTGCTTTGTCTCAACGGCGTGTCCGCTGCGCCGTTTTTGAATGGACGCGCTTGATCCTCTCCCACCCAATGCGCTAAGTTGCGTATTGGCAAGAGCTTGGATTGAATAGCACCTGTTCGGTCCGGGTCTTTCCTTAGGGACAATGCGACAAATCGCACTAACAATATCGGTCGCGGCCGCCAGTATCCTTGGCGTAGCCGGCGCGCCTGCTCCTTCGACTGCCATTGACTTCAATCGTGATATCCGGCCGATCCTGTCGGACAACTGTTTTGCGTGCCACGGTCCGGACGAAAAGGAGCGCAAAGCCAAATTGCGGTTCGACGTCAAGGAAGACGCATTCAAGCCTGCGAAGTCAGGCGACGTCGCGATCGTCCCCGGTCAGCCCGGGAAGAGCTCATTGATCGCGCGCATTAATGCGACCGATCCCGACGATGTGATGCCGCCGCCGAAGACCGGGAAAAAGCTGACGGCGCAACAGAAGGATTTGCTGACGCGCTGGGTCGCGAGTGGCGCGAAATGGCAGGAACATTGGGCGTACGAGGCGCCGAAGCGGCCGGCACTTCCGGCGGTGAAGAAGAAGGACTGGCCTGAAAACGAAATCGATAATTTCGTGCTGGCGCGCCTCGAAAAGGAAGGACTGAAGCCAGCGCCCGACGCGGACAAGACGACACTCGCGCGACGCGTGACCCTAGACCTGACGGGGTTGCCGCCGACGCCGGAAGAGGTCGACGCGTATCTCAGGGACAAAACGCCCGAAGCATACGACAAGCTCGTGGAACGGCTGCTGAATACGCCGCGGTATGGGGAACACATGGCGCGCTACTGGATGGATGCCGCGCGCTACGCCGATTCGCACGGTTATCATATCGATTCAGAGCGAAGCATGTGGAAGTGGCGGGATTGGGTCGTGAACGCGTTCAACGAGAACATGCCGTTCGATGAATTTACGGTCGAACAACTCGCGGGCGATTTGTTGCCCGAAGCGAGCGTGGACCAAAAGGTGGCGTCCGGTTATGTGCGCTGCAACATGAGCTCAGGCGAGGGCGGCGCGATCGATGCGGAGTATCAGGCGAAATATACGTTTGATCGCGTGGAGACGACAGCGACGATCTGGATGGGACTCACGCTTACGTGCGCGCGATGCCACACGCATAAATACGATCCGATCGCGCACAAAGAATATTACGGGCTGTATTCGTTTTTTAACAACATCGATGAATCCATCATGGACGGGAACAAACCGAACCCCGATCCGTTTATCAAATTGCCGACCCCGGAACAGAGCGCGCGGCTGGAACGGTTGAAGAAGGACATCGCAGAGGGGCAAAAGAAGCTGGATGCGCCACTGCCCGAGTTGGACAAGGAACAGGAAGCCTGGCAGCGAACATGGCATGAGAAATTGAGCGACGGATGGTCGGCGATCCGGCCGGAAGAAGTGAAGTCCACGAACGGGACCAGGTTCAAGCTTGAGGGCGAGACGGTTTTGGCGGAAGGAGAGAATCCGGACAACGACGTACACGAGGTGACGTTCAAAGTTGAGCCAGGGACGATCGCGGCGCTGCGGTTGGAAGCGCTGCCGCACGAGTCGTTGCCGAAAAACAGCAGCGCGCGGTCTGAAGATGGACGGTTTCGATTATCGGAATTTGAGGCGGAGGTAATCACGAAAGTTAGCGAAGAAAAACCGAAAACGAAGAAGCTGAAATTTGGCCAGGCGGTGGCGTCGGCCGCGGAAGCGAATTACGAGATCGATAAAGCGATTGACGGCAAAGCGGATACCGGATGGGGGATCCCGGCTGGTGCAGTGACCGAGCCGCAGGCCGCGCTGTTTTTGTTGTCGGAGCCATTGAAGGTACAAGCGAACGCAGAATTGCGCGTGCGCTTGCGGTATGAAGCGTCGAAGTCGAAGCGCGCGATTGGACACTTTCGGATCGCGGCAGCTCAAAACGAGAATTTGGTGCGATTACTGAATCCGCCGAAGTTGGACCCATGGCACGTGGTTGGGCCGTTCAAGGGCGAAGACGAGGTCGCTGCGTTTCAAAAGGAATATGAGCCGGAAAAAGAAATCGATCTGAAGAAGAGTTATCAGGGCGTTCGGGAGGAGATTAAATGGGGCGCGAAGAATGATTTCGATGACGGCAAGGCGAACCTGCTCGTCAACGAGTTGCATGGAGTGCACGGCGTTTACTATCTTTATCGCACGCTCACGGTGCCCGAACCGCGCGAGTTGGAGATCAGCGTGCGCGCCGATGATCTGTTTAAGGTTTGGCTGAACGGGAAATTGGTGGGCGAACGCGCGCAAAAGGCAAAGGGGGACGAAGGGGCGTTGAAACTGAGGGTCGACCTCGAGAAGGGGACGAACAAGTTTCTGGTGAAGGTGGTGAACCATGTTGGTGCGTCCTATTTCACTTTCAACCAGAACCTGAATCAGGCGGATAGTGTGCCGGCGGAGATCGCGACGGTGCTCGCGACAACCGATAAACTGTCGGGTCCCAACCAGCAAAAGGTGCGGAATTATTTTCGACGAATTAAATCACCTGAGTTGAAGGAGCTGTTTGATGACATGGCGGATTGGCGTGAGGAACAAGCAAGTATCGACAAATCGATTCCGACGACCATGGTCGCCAAGGAAATGTCCGCCGGACGGGAAACGTTTATGCTGATGCGCGGCGAGTACGACAAGAAAGGAGACAAAGTTGGGCCAGGCGTGCCGGCGATCCTGCCGCCCTTTCCGAAGGACGCGCCGACGAATCGATTGGGCCTCGCTAAATGGCTGGTTCATCCGAGCCACCCGCTGACGGCGCGGGTGACGGTGAACCGGTTTTGGCAGCAGTATTTTGGCGTCGGCCTGGTGAAGACGGCGGAGGACTTTGGCGTGCAAGGCGAAAGGCCCTCGCATCCAGAGCTGCTGGATTGGTTGGCGACGGAGTTCGTGCGGACCGGATGGGACATGCGCCACCTGCAGAAGTTGATCGTGACTTCGCACACGTACCGTCAAAGCTCGCGCGCGACGCCTGAATTGCTTACCCGCGATCCGGAGAACCGCTTGCTCGCACGCGGACCACGCTTCCGGCTCGATGGCGAGGTGGTGCGTGACAGCGCGCTGATGGTGGGCGCGTTGCTCGTGGACAAGCAGGGCGGACATAGTGTGAAGCCGTACGAACCGCCAGGATTGTGGGAGGCGGTGTCCTTTAATAATTCACAAAAATACGTTCCGGACAAAGGCGAAGGCCAATATCGCCGAAGCCTGTATACGTATTGGAAACGGCAAAGCCCACCACCAAACATGCTGATCTTTGATGCGCCAACCCGCGAATATTGCGTGGTCCGACGTCCCCGTACGAACACGCCGCTGCAGGCGTTGGTGACTCTGAACGATCCACATTTTGTGGAGGCGGCGCGGGGGCTGGCACATAGGATGATGGATCAGGAGCCCGCGCAGCGAATTGGCTATGCTTTCCGGCTGGCCCTGGCCAGGGCGCCGAAAGCTGACGAAGTCAAGATTTTGCAGGAAACATATAAACAAGAGCTTGCGGAATTTCAGAACGATCATGCCGCAGCGGAAAAGTTGAGCGGGTCGACCAGCACGGATTGCGCCGAACTTGCGGCGTGGACCACGATCGCGAGCATGATCATGAATCTGGACGAATTTTTGACTAAGAGCTGATATGGACCTGTTTCGCGATAATGCGTTGCTGTTGACGCGCCGACACTTCTTCGGCCGGTTGGCGGCAGGGATTGGGACGGCCGCCCTGGGCTCGCTGCTAAATCCGAGCTTGCTGGCCAGCAGTAACGTTTCTCACCAAACACATTTTCCGGCACGCGCGAAGCGGGTGATCTACTTGTTCATGGCCGGCGGGCCTTCGCAGATGGACCTGCTGGATCACAAGCCCGCGCTGGAAAAACTGCACGAAACGGAACTGCCGGCCTCGATCCGCATGGGGCAACGCCTCACGGGCATGACTTCCGGGCAGAAGAATTTTCCGGTCGTAAAGTCGATCTTCAAATTCAGGCCGCACGGCCAATGCGGCGCTTACATCAGCGAGTTGATCCCGAACATTGCGAACATTGCTGACGACATTTGCATCATCAAGACGGTCAATACCGAGGCGATCAATCACGACCCGGCGATCACATTTATACAAACCGGCTTCCAGCAACCGGGCCGCCCATGCATGGGATCGTGGCTCAGTTACGGCCTCGGCAACGCGAATGACAATCTCCCGGCGTTTATCGTCATGATTTCCAGCGGCAAGGAAAGTGATCAACCGCTTTATACGCGCTTGTGGGGCTCGGGATTTTTACCGTCGGAGCATCAGGGCGTGCAATTCCGCGGCACCGGCGACGCGGTGTTGTATCTGTCGAACCCCGCTGGATTAAGCCGCGAGGCGCGCCGCCGGATGCTCGACGGGATTGCGAAACTGAACCAGCGTCAATACCAGGCCTTTCCAGACCCCGAAATCAATACGCGCATCTCACAATATGAGATGTCGTATCGCATGCAGGCGTCAGTGCCCGAACTGACGGACATTTCCGGCGAGCCGCAGCACATCATCGACTCCTACGGGCCCGACGTGAAGAAGCCGGGTTCGTTTGCGTACAATTGTTTGCTCGCGCGACGAATGGCTGAACGCGGGGTGCGGTTCATCCAGCTTTATCATCGCGGCTGGGACCAGCACAACAGCTTGCCGAAGCGTATCCGCGAACAATGCAAAGACACAGACCAACCGAGCGCGGCCCTGGTGATGGACCTCAAGCAACGCGGCATGCTGGACGACACGCTGGTGGTCTGGGGCGGGGAATTCGGCCGCACGGTTTACAGCCAGGGAAAGATTGAGAAGGACAATTACGGCCGTGACCATCATGGCCGTTGTTATTCAATTTGGATGGCTGGCGGCGGTGTCAAAGGCGGGACGACCTACGGGGAGACCGACGACTATTGCTATAACGTGGCAAAGGACCCGATGCACATCCACGATTTCAACGCCACGGTGCTCCATATGCTGGGCATCGATCACGAACGGCTGACCTTCCGATTTCAGGGAAGGGACTACCGCTTGACGGATGTCCACGGGAATGTGGTGAAGGGAATCCTCGCCTAATATCCAATCACCAATATCATTCGTGATTGTTGCTTATCCTTCCAGGTGTTGCCACAACGGCCGCAGGATAGGGTCTTCCAGCGCCATGGACTTGATCATGTCGCCATCCCCACAGGCGATAGCCTTGTCCAGCCAATGCCAGGCTTCTTCGATGTAGCCCAGCGTGCAGGCGTAGCACGCCAGATGATAGGCCACGGTGGAAATCTTTGGAAATTTCGGAGCGGCGGCGAGCAATTGCTGAAAAGCCTCGACCGTCCGGCCGAGGGCATGCAGCGCGTAGGAGCGCTGGAGCCAGCCGATCGGTTCCTCCGGAAAGTTCTGCACCAGATATTCGGCGACTGTGTGGGCGGCCTGCCATTTCTTGCCGTTCGCGTATAATTCCCAGCGGACGAGCAGGAAAAGCGGATGGACGCGGGCGTCTGGATTGATTTTTTCCAATTCCCGTTCGGCGGCGGCGGAATCGTTGAGCTCGATCCAGCCCTGCGCTGCGTTGAGGTAATGGCAATCGGGCGCCGGCATCGGCACGATCTTCTGAGTTGGCGAGTCGGTTTTGTGCAACATGACTGAGAAGGTTATCGCCAGAGACGCTTCACTTCACAATCGAGCATACTACGCGAGCCCGTTTAGGGGAAACACGGAATGGGGCCGGCACAAGCCGCGCCTTTGACTTGATTCGGCTGTGGAATAATGCTTGCTGAGTGGTGTGCACGGATGAACGCTGAGTTGCCGATAGGAATTTTTGATAGTGGCGCAGGCGGTTTGACCGTCGCGCGAGAGATCCATCGCGTCCTGCCCGCCGAGGACTTGATCTATTTGGGCGATACGGCGCGCGTTCCCTATGGCACGAAGTCGCCGAGCACGGTGGTGCGGTTCGCCTGCGAAGACACTCAATTCCTGGTCCAGCAAAACGTGAAGGCGGTGGTGGTGGCGTGCAACACGTGTTCCGCATGGGCGCTGCCGATGCTCGAAAAGAGATTTCGGGTGCCGATTTTTGGCGTGATCACGCCCGGAGTACACACGGCGCTGAGGCAAACCAAAAACGGGCGCATCGGCATTATTGGGACCAGCGCGACGATTCGCAGCAAGGCGTACAGCACAGCAGTGACCGCGCGATCGGACTCGGCGAAAGTTTTTGCCCGGGCCTGTCCCTTGCTCGTCCCGTTGGTCGAAGAAGGCTGGATCAATCACCCGATCACGCGCGAAGTTTTGCGCGAGTATTTGGGCCCTTTGATGCTGCAACGGATCGATACGCTAATTCTTGGTTGCACGCACTATCCCTTGCTCAAGTCTGCAATTCGGAGAGTCGTGGGACGGAAAATAGCGCTGGTGGATTCTGCGGAGGCGTGTGCCCGATTTGTGCGGGATCGCCTGGAAAAGCTCAAACTGCTCAGCACACGCAAACGCGCGGGGGTCATTCAGCCGTTTGTCACCGATGAAACCGATCGTTTCGATGCCGTGGCCAAACGTTTCCTGAAAAGCCCCACAGAGCCACCATGGAGGATCGACCTCGCTTTTTAGCTGCGATCATTCCAGAACCTGCACCTTGTAGAAGCGTTGCCGTCCCAGCGGGTTAAAATCGCTTTTTGAACTGTACGGGCTTGTCGCTGTAACATCGCCCGGCAACGCGGTCCAAACCGGGTCGCTGAATGCCGATTTATAAAGGATGCGATACTGGTCGCCAACGATGCCGCGCCAGACGATAGTGACAATCCCACCGCGAAAGTCGACGGAGATAATGTGGGGCATGCTTTTGACGACCGGGCCCAAAGTTACAATGTCCGAGCGGAATTTTTTGAAATTGCGCACGGTCAACGATTTCGCCTGGATGTCATCGCCATACCAAAACTTGCGCCCGTTATCGCTGAGGATATGCATGGAGCTGCCGGGTCCCCATGGCGGCTGAGCTAATTCAATAATGCCTTCCGGATTCATCCCACGTAAATCGGCGGCACGCTCCTGCGGCGCATCGGCGGGATTGCCAGTCCAGGTGAATAGCTTGAAATTCTTTGGATAGTCACCGGGAAAATCGCCTGGGATTCCGGCCACGATCAAATAATTTGCGCCAATGCATTCGATGCTGCGAATGCCCCGATCGAACAAGTCCAATTCGATCGGCGTACCGAAGATCGCGGACCCCGCCGGAGCGGCGGGGCTTGCGCCAAGTGCAGCGAAATTGAGCACTGGCACGATCAAGGCGTGCGTCCGACTGTTGGTCGGCACCAGCGGCGCGCGAAATGCGACGTAGGCAACGTTGGCATCGAACGGCGCCATGGTGAGCCCTTCGATGTTGAAGCCGGAACCATCAGGCGCTTTGGGATTCACGCCTTCGGTGGTGCTGGCGGAAAGTCCATAATAGTTAGCGCCTTTTCCGTGACCGTTGTTGATGTCCCAATTCACAAGGTCGAGCTTGAGGTAATCGTACCGACCAACATAGGTCAGCCTGCTGGCAGCCCCGCTCCCGCTCACGTCGGTCGAAAAAATGCGCGAACGGTTGGTCCGGTTTTCCGTGATGTTTGCGTGCGAATGTGCCCCCATCCAAAAAATTCGGTTTCCGACCCGGGTCGAGCACTCGATGTCTACCTCGCGTGGCTTTCCGTTTTCGAAGTCCGTAAGGCCGAGGTAAGGACTGATATCAAACCCGGCTACGGGCGGCCCCGATTCCTTCCGGCGATAGATGCGAATGACTTCATTCTCATCGTCGCCAACAAACATATAGTCGCTGTCGATGGGGACCGCGGTTGACGCGTCACTCACCCAGAAGTGGTAGCGCGTATTGGCGTTCCCCAGTTCAGATGCGGCATAACGAAAGCTTGTGCGCGCCGTGGCGAATCCATCGGCCCCCTCCAGGTTAATGAGCGAATACCCGATGCCAACCGGATCGAGGGCGAGGGAGTATTGGCCATTGCCGAGCGGGGTTAAAACGAGATTCGCGTTCGGCACCACGGTTGGGTTCGTGCTCGTGGCGGTGATTGTCACGGGGCCGCTGAATCCGCCCACAGCAAAGTAAACCTTCGGATTCGTTGGGTCGCCGATCGCGCCGGATATCGGTTGGATCGCTGTGAAATAGGCTCCTACCGAATTACGATCCCCTGGGGACAAGCTTGCGCCCACGGGAAAATTCGGGCTCACGTGCTCCAAGTCGAAGTCCAGGCTCGAACCATTCGTTCCGGCCAGGTCGCCAAAAAACCACGCCGCGGCTGAGGAAGGTGTGTTGTTGTTCGGAAAACGCGCGGCCGCATCGGGCGCGTCACCATCAGCCAGCATCACACCGCCATAAATAACGTCGTTCGTGTTGCTGTCGCGCCATCCCACCGCGTCTAGAATCGTCGTGCCGATCGGCAGTCCTTCCAAAAGTCCGTTATTACCGTGATCCAAATCGATGCCGATCGGGATGGTCCCGCGCGCGGCGATCAACAGGAAAGAAGCAGAACCATTGCCGAGGGCTCCCCCGGGACTACCGAAGGCAGGGACTGAAACGACAGTGGTGCCTGGTGAAACGCTATAATTGTATCCAGGTGCAGCGAGCAAGAGTAGACCGTTCACACCCAATTGCTGCGAACTCAGATCCATTACAAATTCGGCGGTCCCTGGATCGCCGCCATCGTCTCCTTCCAAAGCCAGAAACTGCACATTGGTCAGTAAGGCGCCGGGTGGGCCACGGATTTCCACAAACTCGTACGGCGCGTCGTTGCTGCTAGGAGGGTTGACCTTGATCTCGTTGAGTAGCACAAAATCATTTTCAGTTACCTGCACCGGCGTCGGCGCGAGAGGCAGTCCGACGGGAAAGAGAGTCGCGTCGCCAGAGCTCACGATGTCGTGGGTGATGTTCCGGACGTAAACGGAACCGTCCACCAGATTGTCGTCCAGCGCGCGGACTGTGATCGTTTGCGGGGTCATGCTGTTAAAGGTCAACGAACGGCTGGAGAAAAAGGTTGCGCCGTCGGAGCTCACCTGGATTCCAGGCGGCGCGGTGACTTGCACAACCACATTCGCGCTACCGAAGGGAACGGCGTTCAAACCCACCGAATACGAATCCGTCGCGTTGCCTTCGGACACCCCAGTGCTGCCATCGGAAAGCGTAATAATCAGCCCCCGGAGCTGCGGCGCGCCGAAATTCCTGAAGCCGATGTGGTTCAGGGCGCGCGTCGCGAACGTTGATGGCTCGGTTTTCGTGGCGTCCGGCAAAGTCCAGTTCGGAGCCGTGCCGGTCAGGTTATCCGCCGCGACCCAATCCGCCGCCGCTGAGCCGGTGGTATTCGCGGCTCGGCCGACGTACGTCGGCGTAAAGCCTATGCTAACCACCAATCCTAACGCTCCAGCCTGATTGCCGGGCGGCGTGTTCCTGCGATAATTGATTGCGCCGTACGCGAAATCGCCCGGGCCGCTCGCATCGAGAACACCTACAGAATCCAGCACCGTCCAGTTCAAGTAGGATCCATCAGGCACGCCGTCGTTGTTTGCGTCGATATCATCCCTGGGCTCCGGCGTGAATCGCGTTTGGATCAGAAAAAAGGTGACTGATGCATTGTCCAATTCCGTCTTGCCGCTTGCCCCGCGATGACCAATCGAACTCGAGGAGCCGCTGCCCCAGCCGGCTCCGGAACCAGTATTCGCAAATACCGTCGCACTTGGGTTCACCGTGTAAATGTTGCCCTTTTGCAACAGGATCATGAAGCCGTTCGTGCTGAACTTCCGGCCCGACAAATCGAAGACGTTCTCAATCGAGCCGGGGTTCGAATCAGCGGACAAATCGCCATCCACAGCCACAAAGAAAGTGCCCTCCGGGAGCACATAGCCGGGCAGGCTGCGCAGTTCGATGTATTCGTTGGGCGTGTCAGTGCCCGGCGGATTGAAGAGGACTTCGCTGATCACGACCGGCGCTTGCGCAAGTGCGGCCTGCCCAAAGCAAAAAGCCACACACCACGACCACTTGAGGGGCAGCTTCAGCAATTTCATACGGGGCAACGCCCAAAATTCAGCCGCCTCCGCGCCGGCAAAATGGCGGCAAAACATTAGTTCCGGTATCAGCTTTAATACCCTTCTGCGGCCTTAAAGTCAAAGCAGAAGGGCTGCTTCTGGGCGGTTTTGACCTACACGAACTTGCCCGGATTCAGGATATGGGCGGGGTCGAGGACAGATTTGAGTTTGGCGTGGAGGGCGCGAATTTCGGGCGTTGTCGCGGCGGGCCACCACCTTTTCTTCGCGAGGCCGATCCCGTGTTCGCCGGTGATGGCGCCACCCATCGCGAGCACGCCGCGGAAGAGGTCGTCCAGGGCCGCATCGGAACGACGCTTGGCGTTAGCTTGGTCGAAATCCACCATAATGTTGCAGTGAATATTTCCGTCCCCGGCATGGCCAAAGCATGCAACAGGAAAGCCATGCTTTTTCTGCAATTGTTCGCCGAGGGCAAAAATAGCCTCGAGTTTGCCTCGGGGGACCACAACATCCTGGTTGAGCTTCGTGAGGCCGGTGTCTCGCAGGGAATAAGAAAATTCGCGGCGTATTTGCCAAAGTTTTTCGCATTCAACGGGTCCCGCGGCATTTTCAATAAAAAGAGGCTGGAACGGTTTAATGATTTCGGCGACCGACCGGATTTCCTGGCGCACCGAAGCAGGTTGGCCGTCCAGTTCGACAATCAGGTGCGCCTTACACCCTTTGAGACGCTCGCTGCCGGTGCGTTTGTGCGCGGCCGCAACGGTAAAGGCGTCCGCGAGTTCGACTGCAGCAGGCAGAAACCCGGCAGCAAAAATCGCATTGATGGCCCGCGTCGCGGAAGGCGTTGAACCAAACCCGACCGACAAAGCGGCGCGGTCCGGTGGCAGCGGAAGTAGCTTTAAGGTAGCTTCCGTAACGACGCCCAGGAGTCCTTCGCTACCTACAAACAGACGCGCGAGATCGAACCCCGTTTTGTTTTTGTGCGTGCGCGAGCCCAGTCGCAGAATCGAACCATCCGCGAGCACAACTTGAAGCCCGAGCACATAATCGCGTGTAACGCCATATTTAAGGCATCGCGGTCCGCCGGCATTGGTGGCGATGTTGCCGCCAATCGAACAATCCGCGCGGCTCGCCGGATCGGGCGGGTAAAATAACCCCTGCTTCTCGACAGCATCCTGCAACGTTTTGGTGATGACCCCAGCCTCGACCACAGCCACGAAATCAGTCTTGTGAATCTCTTTGATGCGGTTCATGCGTTCGAGGGAAAGCACGATTCCGCCGCGCGAAGGCACGCATCCGCCCACATAGCCGAATCCAGCCCCGCGGGCGGTGACAGGAATCTCCTTCGCGGAGGCGAAGCGCAAAAGCTTGGAAACAGATTCAGCGTTCTTAGGCAGGGCGACGGCGTCGGGAACGCGCGCGGCAAACCATTTGTCACCGGCATATTTCCGCCGGACAGCTTCTTCGCAACGCAACTCGCCGGGTTTGAGCAGGCGGCCTAATGCTGCCAGAGCTCCGGCAGACTTCATTCCGCGATGGGCTTGGCCGCGGTAGTGATCAATTCACGAGCCAGGTCGGCCTCATCTTCCGGCACTTGCACGGAAATGCCGATCAGTGGCGACAGAGCGGATAGCTCGTGCGCGACTGTGGCATTAACTTCCGCCGCTTTCAGCATCGAGGAGATCACATGCGCGTCCGCGGAATCGAATGTTTTATAGACGGTGACCAGTTTCATGCAGCCTCGGTCAATACTGGAGTATGCACCGTGTCTTTGACTTCTGCAAAGATAATGACACCCGCTCCAGTCTGCCGCAAGCTGCTGACCTGGACCTGAACGACCTGCCCGATGAGATGATGTGCCCGATTGACCACCACCATGGTACCGTCATTGAGGTACGCAAGCGCCTGGTCCTTTTCCTTCCCTTCGCGCATTAAGCGCAGCGTAAGGATGTCCCCAGGCACGATCATTGGCCGGAGCGCATTGCTGAGTTCGGCGATATTGACGGAGGCGACCTGCTGCAATTCCGCCACCTTGCCGAGATTATAATCGGTCGTGAACAAGCGAGCGCCGAGACTGCGCGTGAGCCGCACGAGTTTGGCATCCACTTCCGGTTCTTCCGGAATGTCCGCTTCATGGATGCGCACGTGCACTTTGGGATTCTTCTGCAAGCGGCTCAACATTTCCAAGCCGCGGCGTCCGCGGGCGCGCCGGATGGGATCACTCAGGTCCGCAATCGTTTGCAATTCCTTCAGAACGAAGCG
>DATENK010000400.1:0-3682 GCA_035275085.1 Verrucomicrobiia bacterium
AGGCGCGGACGTCAATGAGGCCTGCGGCGCAGTTCCTTGCGCCTCCCCGATGCCCGAGCAGAAAGCGCCGAAGCATACCGTCCTCGCGTCCGACCGCGTCTACTTTGTTGGACATCCCGTCGCTGTGGTGGTTGCGCAGGATCGATATGTGGCGCGCGATGCCTTGGACCTGATCGAAGTGGATTACGATCCGCTGCCCGTCGTGAGCGAACCAGAAAAGGCGATCGAGAAAGATTCGCCGCTTACCCATCCCGAACTGGGCACCAACATCGCTTTTAATTGGACCCTGGCGACCGGGGATATCGATCGCGAATTTAAGAAGGCCGACCAAATTATCAAGTTGCGCATGGTCCATCAGCGGCTTACGCCTATGGCCATCGAGCCGCGTGGTTGCGTCGCCACGCATCATCGCGGTGAAGGGACAGTGACGCTCTGGACCTCGACGCAAATTCCGCATCTGGTGCGCACATTGTTGCCGGGGATGATTGGCGTGCCTGAGAACAAATTGCGCATCGTCGCGCCGGAGGTCGGCGGCGGCTTCGGCTCGAAACTCAATCTTTATGCGGAAGAAGCGTTGATCTGCCATCTCGCCATGCGGCTCAACGCACCCGTGAAATGGATTGAGAGCCGCCGGGAAAATGCCTCAGCCACCATCCACGGCCGCGATCAAATCGGCAATTACGAGGTCGCCGTGAAGAAAGATGGCACCATTCTCGGCGTGAAATCCCGCACAATCGCTGACCTTGGCGCATATCTGCAGCTTCTTACACCGGCTATTCCGACGCTTACCGGGCTGATGTTGCCGGGCTGTTACAAACTGAAAGCGGTCCGCATGGATCTAACGGCCGTGTACACGCACAAGATGGCGACTGACGCGTATCGCGGCGCAGGACGCCCTGAGGCCACGTACTCCATCGAGCGTCTGATTGATGTTGTTGCCGCCGAGTTGAAGCTGGATCCGATCACCATTCGCCAAAAGAATTTTCCGAAACCAAAAGAGTTCCCGTTCGACACCGCGAGTGGCCTCACCTACGACAGCGGCAATTATCAAGGCACACTGAAAAAAGCGCAGGAGTTGGCAGGGTGGAATAAACTGTTGAAGCAGCGAGAATCGGCTCGCAAGGCCGGGAAACTGTTTGGCATTGGCCTGTCGACCTATGTCGAAATTTGCGCGCTCGGCCCGTCTAAAATGATGGCGGCCGGAGGTTGGGAATGGGGCTGCGTGCGTATCGAAATGTCGGGCAAGGTCACAGTGATTACCGGCGCGACGCCCCACGGCCAGGGACAGGAAACCAGCTTCGCGCAGATCGCCGCGGACCGGCTCGGGGTTCCTATGGAAGATGTCGTCGTGGCACGCGGGGACACCGCGGTCGCACATTATGGACGCGACACTTACGGCAGCCGCGCCACGGTGATCGGCGGCACCGCGATTATCATGTGCATCGACAAAATCGTCGCGAAGGCCAAAGTCCTCGCCGCACACGTGCTGCAAACCAAGGTCAAAAACGTTGAGCTAAGCAACGGGCGTTTCTTCATCAAAGGCAAATCAAAGAGCGGTCTTAGCTGGGCGCAGTTGGCCGCGGAATCCTACGTTGCCAAAAACCTGCCGCCGAACTTCGAACCGGGCCTTGAAGCTTCCACGTTCTTTGAGCCGAGCAACTGCACGTATCCGTTCGGCGCGCACATTGTGGCCGTCGAAATCGATCGCGACACCGGTGAAATCAAGATCATAAAATACGTTGCGGTCGATGATTGCGGCCACCAGGTCAATCCGCTGCTGGTTGAAGGCCAGGTGCAAGGCGGCATTGCTCATTCGCTTGGCCAGGTGCTGTTTGAGCGCACCGTTTATGATGAGAACGGGCAGTTGCTCACCGGTGAATTCATGGATTACGCTCTCCCACGCGCAAAGGATATTCCAGAATACATCATGGGCAGCACGGTCACGCCGTCACCCAGCAATCCAATGGGGATTAAAGGCGTGGGCGAAGCCGGCACGATTGGCGCAACCCCGGCCATTGCAAATGCCGTTATCGATGCTTTATCAATACTTGGCGTTCGTCATCTTGATCTTCCACTGACGCCCGAAAAGGTATGGCGCGCCATCGAAGAACAGCGAAACCCCGAACCTGCGCCAGAACTCGCCCCGCTTCCGAAGCAACGGCGCGATGTGGTCACGCGCCAAAAAGTCAAAAAGAAGCACATTCAGGTCCCGGGAGCGTGACTACGCTGGTACAGCGTCACCACCACGACCAAAAGTCCACTTTGAAAAATCGGACGAACCGTCGCGCGATGATTTCCAGCAGTCGTTTTTCTCCGCAATAAATCTTGGCCTGCCCGCTCATCTCAGGCTTCAAAAGGAGTTTTGGATTCTCCAGTTCGGTCCTGACGCGCACGGTCCTCTGCGTGTGGTCATCCTCGGGCTCGATTGCCACGGGCGCGATTGCCATGACACGGGCTTCAAATCGTTCCAACGGATAGGCGCGCGCTTTCAGGAGCACTCGCTGGCCTACCGTCACGTCCGCAATCTCCTTTTCCGACACCGCGATCTCGACCGTCACTTTGCGCATCTCATGCACTTCGCAGATCAAGTCGCCTTTCTTAACGGCCTGTCCCACCTTCTCGCGAATTTTATAGGTCGTCACTGTACCGTCGGCGGGGCTATGGATATTTAATAATTTAAGCTGGCCTTCCAGATAGGCGCGATGTGACGTTAGACGGCTCAACTCGGCCGCAGTCGCATCGATCTCCTCCGGGCGGCTGCCGGCCTGCAGCAACTTCAGCTTATCTTCCGCCTCTTGAATTTCTTTCCGCCGCAAGGTCACACGTTCCTTCGAGATTTGCAACTCGCGTTCGGAGAGTACTGCGGCCTTGTACATTTTCTCGTCCATGCCCAGATGGATCAGGGCATAATCGAGGAGTTCTTGCGTTTTGGTGAGGATAGTTCGGGCTAGTTCAACTTCTTCCGGCCGCGGTCCGGCCTTTAAGAGCCTGAGCCGGGCGCCGGTCTCTTCAATAAGGGCGGTCGTCTTTGTCATTTCCGCGCGCCAGTCACGGTCCGAAAGCTGTGCAATCAAATCGCCCTTTCGAACACTCTGTCCTTCATCCACATTGATGTCCTGGATAATCCCCTCGACTTCGGCGCGCACATCGCAGTTGTGCAGCGGAAGGACAGCGAACGTGCCTGCGATCCGCAAATCGGTCCGAATGAAGTACAAGCCTGCGATGACCGCAGCCAGCAGCGTCAGGCGCAAACCGCGTGTTACCCATTTTCCCATATCCGATTTCTCGCGCTCGACGCGCTCCGGCGCGAATGAGCGCTTTAGGGGTGCATGAAACACCTGTGCCAGCAGAATTGTAAAGGCGACAAAACCCCACCCCTGATAGCGTACGGTCAAAAACGCCAAGACCTTCCAGCCAATCAACGCCAGAATAGCCGACGAATAGGTCCAGGCCAGCAACCCGTACCAGACAAAAATTCGGCGCTCGCGCGCGTTGACTTGCTCCGCCGGTGCGGCGGGCATGCCGAGCAGGCGTCTCAATTTACCCCCCAGAAAACCGACAGCTCGCTGCCGGAGGTTGGGCACGTCCAGCAGATCACTCAGCAAATAGTAGCCATCCAGTTTGATCAGCGGGTTCAAGTTGAAAAAGGATTTGACCGCGGATGTGCTCATCACCACAAGCG
>DATENK010000401.1:0-6353 GCA_035275085.1 Verrucomicrobiia bacterium
GATCGTTACGTTCATTATTGGTCTTATGGGTGCAGTGCCCTTGGCGGCGCATCACTTGTGCCTGATGATGGCCGCATTCACCTTCATGTTTCCTGTGGGCCTGTCTTCGGCAGCAGCCGTGCGCGTCGGGACATTCGTAGGAGCAGGCGAGCCTGCGCGAGCGCAACTGGCGGGTTGGCTCTGTATCTGGTTGTCAATCATTGTGATGACTTTTTTCGCGATTGGATATCTAATAATCCCGCGGACGTTGCTGGGCTGGTTCTCGACCGATCAGGCTGTCATCAATATCGGGGTGAAGCTCTTGCTGCTTGCGGCCTTGTTCCAGATCGCCGACGGCATCCAGGTGACCGCCACCGGCGCACTGCGCGGCATCGGGAACACGCGGTTGGCGATGATCGCCAACCTCATTGGACATTATCCTATTGGGCTTGCGGTCGGACTGCTGCTGGCGTTTCCTCTCGGCATGGGCGCGGTGGGTTTGTGGGCCGGACTGGCCACCGGACTCGTCGCTGTGGCGATCATCCTGTTGTTCATGTGGTGGAGAATGACTCGCGATCTCACGCGTATTCGGCCGGTGCAGGGAGCGACCGCTACTCGACTTTGACGCCTTGCAGACGTTCCATGGAGGCCTGGACCTTTTGTAAGGCCCCGAGCATTGCGGTGCGGGCCCCATTGTCGCCGGGCGCTGACGGATCGTTGATGAGGGTCGCCATTCGTTCCATGATGGCAGGCGTACGCTTTTGCAAGCTGGCGATCTGCTTTTCCCAGGCAAGTTTTCTGTTTGCGCAACGCAGCAGGTCAGTCAGGTAGGCGATATCGTCGCGCGTGGTTTTGCGGTCCTTGTGTCTGATGTTCACCTCATCGAGTTCCGTCCGCAGAGTGGTAATCGTATTCTCCGCGCGCTCGATGTCTTTGACGAGCGTTTCGAGTTCGCGGACCACTTCGAGTTGCCGGCCCGCGATTTTTTGTTCGGCCTTGAGCTGTTTGAGCGATGACATTACGCCAGAATGTCGAGCACAGGCTTGCCACTTGCAATCGGCAAAGGCCGATTGCCGACCCCGTAGACTTCTGTATGCGGATCGATGCCGAGGATGTGATAAACCGTCGCGGCGAGATCATCCGGACTTACGGGATTTTCGGCTGGGAACGCGCCGGTCTTATCCGACCCGCCATAGATGTAACCGCGCTTCACCCCACCGCCGGCCAGCAGGACAGTATAGCACTGCGGCCAATGATCGCGGCTCGCGTTTTCGTTGATTTTCGGGGTGCGCCCGAATTCGCCCATCCAAAGCACGAGCGTCGAATCCAGCAGACCGCGGGTTTCGAGATCGTTGATTAGCGTCGGCAATGTCTGGTCTGTAATTGGCAGGTGATATTTCGGAATGATGTTGTACATCCGCGTGTTGTTGAAGCCGTGCGTGTCCCAACCGCCAGACTCCGTGCTTTGGCCGCCAATGTTGTTGGAGAAGTAAACCGTGACGAACTTTGCCCCCGCTTCGACCAATCGTCGCGCGAGGAGGCAACCCTGGCCGTATGTTGTGCGGCCGTACGCTTCGCGCATCGATTCCGATTCTGCGGATAAGTCGAACGCTTTGCGCAGTTTCGGCGAATTCAGCATTGCCAGTGCCCGCTCGTAATACGCATCCAGCCCCTGTGCCGCAGCCGAGTAATCGAGCATGTGCGATTGCGCGTCGATTAACTTCTGCAACTCACGGCGTTGTTCGAGGCGCTCAATGGTCAGACTGGCGGGTAGCGTAAGTTCCGGCAGGTTGAAGTTCGCGCTGTTGGGATCCTGCAATACGAGCAACGGGTCGTGACGTTTGCCGAGGAAGCTGGCGTGTTGTCCTGGCGTGATGGACCCGTCGGAAATGACGTGCGGATATGACACGAATGTTGGCATGTCTTCGCGCACGGGCGCAAGTTTGTCGACCATGGAACCGTAAGCAGGATACAATTCAAGGGAATCCCGCAAGCGCTGATCGTCACTCGGCGGCGCGTGGCCCGTGAGGGCGTAATAGCCCGCCGAGTTGTGGTTCTTCATTGTGTGATGCATGGAGCGGATTAACGTCACTTTGTCCATGATCTTCGCAACGCGCTCCATTCCTTCGCATACGTGAAGCCCCGGAACGTTGCTTGGAACGCCTTTCAGCGGGCCGCGGATACCTTCGGGCGCTTCAGGCTTGCGGTCGAACATGTCGATGTGGCTTGGTCCGCCCCATTGGAAGAGGAAGATGACCGACTTCGCCCGTGCAGTCAGTTTTCTCACCGCCTCCGCCCGCAGCAATTTCGGCATGCTGAGGCCCAGCAACCCGAGGCCGCCAACTTTGAGAAGGTGGCGTCGGGTAACTTGTCTCCTGCCGAAATCGCCAATCATGCCATCAAATCACCCGGGTCTTTCCGGGAACCGCGCGCGGATACATGCCGTCGGGGCCCGGTTTGTTCGGCGTGTCAGCGTTCCAATCGAAGGACGCCGGCATAACGCTGATCTGCGAATTAAGCGCATCATCCCATTCCAGGACTTTGCCGGAATACGTAGCCATGCGCCCAAAGATCGCGGTCATGCTGCTGGTCGCGCCGCGTTCGGCCTCATTGTAAGGCTTGTCATTGCGCACGGCATCGAACAAATCGTCGTGCTCCTGCTGATAAGGATCGCGTCCGCTATCGCGGAAACGCCACGCGTTTGTGCCCGTGATCGTGTACCGGCTGATATCGCAATTACCTTTCGTGCCCACGACATGTTCGGAGACGCTGTTCCAGCAGCCGTTGATGTGACGGCATTGGCTGAACATGCGTGTGCCGTCGGCGTATTCAAATTCGACGGCGTGATGATCAAAGATTTCGCCGTAGTCCGGGCCTTTGCGCACTTCGCAACCGCCCATGCCATGCGCGCGGACGGGGGGGCCGTTCTTCACCCAGTTCATTACGTCGAGGTTATGGATGTGCTGCTCGACGATATGATCGCCGCACAGCCAGACAAAGTAGTACCAGTTGCGCATTTGGTATTCCATCTCGGTCAGTTTGTGGCCGGCTTTTTCCTCGAGGCTGGCGCGGGTCTTGAGCCAGGGCGTCGTGCCGTTCCAGTAACAGCGCATTGAGACGATATCGCCGATCTCACCGCCATGCAGCCGCTTCATGGTTTCCAGATAGCCGAGCTGATGCCGGCGCTGCAGGCCGACGCCGACCTTCAGGTTCTTTTTCTTCGCTTCCTGCGCTGCGGCGAGGACTTTGCGAATTCCCGCCGGGTCCGTCGCAACCGGCTTCTCCATGAACACGTGTTTACCCTGGCGGACAGCTTCCTCAAAATGAATAGGGCGAAACCCGGGCGGCGTGGCGAGCACGACGAGGTCGGCTAACTGAATCGCTTGCTTGTAAGCGTCGAAGCCGATGAAGCGATGCTCCTCCGGCACATCGACCTTGTCCTTGTGTTGCTTGCCCAGCTCCTTGAGGCTGCCTTCCAGACGATCTTTAAAGGCATCAGCCATCGCGACCAACTTGACCGGGCCGCTCGTGCTCAACGCCTGGCCGGCGGCCCCCGACCCGCGTCCGCCGCAGCCGATCAGCGCCACGCGGACCGTGTCACTGGGAGAGATTGCGCCATGGGCGAAGCGCTCGACCGCGAACGTGCTCAGCAGCGCCGTGCCTGCTGCCGCTTTGGTGGAACTTTTCAGAAAATTTCGCCGGGAGAACTCGGTTTTAGACAATGGATTCATGGTATGATTCTTTAGCTGTTTCGACGATTCGCCCGCGAGCGTATTCGGTCGTTCGTCTCTTTGTCCAAGGCAAAATCGTCCATATTGGCTTGCGAAAAACCACCCGCGGTCAACAATTCCCTCCATGAACCTCGTGACTGCGCTGTCGCTCTGTGGCCTGCCGGTCATGGCTTTCGCTGCGGCGACAGCGGACGTTCTACCATGGCGCTACGACGAGCCGCCGAACGAACCTTATTCGCCGCAGGAAGCGATTCAGCACATGAAGGTGCCGGACGGTTTCACCGTAGAACTTGTTGGCAGCGAACCGGACATCGTGAACCCGATCGCGATGTGCTTCGATGATCGCGGCCGCATTTTCGTCACCGAAAGTGTTGAGTATCCGCGCAAGCCGGCCGGTCCCGGCCGCGATCGCGTAAAAATTCTCGAAGACACCGACAACGACGGCCGCGCGGACAAGGTAACGGTATTTCTAGATGGCCTGAACATCCCCACCGGCGTGGCCGTGGGTTACGGCGGCGTGTGGATTCTAAATGCGCCCGACCTGCTGTTGATCCGCGACAGTGATAATAAACGCGCAGTAGTTGTCACCGGCTTCGGCCGCACGGACTCGCACGAGTTGCCGAACTCGCTCACGTGGGGGCCGGACGGCTGGCTTTATGGATTGAATGGTGTGTTCAACCAATGCGCCATTCGCTCGAACAACGGCAAGGAATACAAATTCAATTGTGCGCTCTGGCGGCTGCATCCGCGCACGCACGAATTTCAGGTTGTTGCTGAAGGCACTAGCAATCCTTACGGTTTGGCGTGGGACAGCGAAGGCAGCGCGATCATCGAAGCGTGTCACTGGGCCAACGATCACTTGTTCCATTTCGTTGAGACTGGCCATTACCAACGGCAGGCCGGCGCGTTTCCGCCATTCACCATCCCGATCGGTTCGATCACCGACCACGGCCACCAGAAGACTGCTTATTGCGGGATTGTGAATCTGGATACGCCCGCTTACCCGCTGAAATTCCGCGAGCTCATCTGCGTCGGAAACATTCATGGCAGCGCAATCAATGCCGACCGCCTTGAACGCGACGGCGCCACGTACCTCGCCCAAGCCGAACCCGATCTGCTCGTCGCCAACGATGCCTGGTTCATGCCCGTGGCGCTCAAGATCGGTCCCGATGGCTGCCTATACATCCTCGACTGGTACGATCGTTACCACTGTTCCCAGGACGCAGCTCGTGACCCGCAAGGCGTGGACCGGCTGAAAGGGCGGCTATACCGCCTCCGCTATAAAAGCACTCCGCGCGCGCCGAAGGCCGATCTTGCAAAAGAATCGGACGGTGAGTTGATAAGCCGTCTTTCCAGCGCCAACATTTACTTCCGCGAAACGGCCCAGCGCATTCTGACGGAACGTTGTGGCCGCCCTGAGGGGACAGACTTGCGTCGCAAGCTTCAAGAATTGATTTTTCCATCTGAAAAACTGCTTATCCATCCCCGCGGGGACCTTAGGAAAGCACGCCTCCACGCCTTATGGGCTCTCATTGGCAGCGGTCGGCTGGAACCAGCCTTTTATCGAAATCTTCTCACGGACAAAGACGCCACATTCCGCGCCTGGGGCGTGCGCGTCGCTGGTGATTTCGGCGAGGTTTCGACCGCCATTCGCGAGAAGATCGCCACACTCGCTCGCGATCCGTCGCCGGACGTTCAGCTCCAAGTCGTTATCGCATCGCGCAAAATCAAAAATTTCGATGCATTACCGGCCATCAGCGAGGTGCTTGAACATTGCGGCCACGACAAAATCATCGCGTCCATCGCTTGGAACAACTTGCATCCCATGCTCGAAACCGGAGCCGCTCGCTTTGTTTCGTTGCAGCAACAATTGTCGCCGGCGCTTGCTGCGCTTGCTCCTCGGATCGTCGAACGCATCCTTGCTGCCCAGCGCCCCGATTTCTCGGCGGTCGCCGCGATGATCAGGTTTGTCGCCAGCCGTGACGAGCAACGGGCCCAAGACTGTCTCGCGAAGTTGAGCGAACCGAGCGAGGACTTGATCGCCGTCGTCAAGGAACTCCTCGCGCGAAAGTCCGACGGTCCGTTGCATTTCAGCGCCCAACTGCTGGCCGCGCGATGGGGTGTCGAGAAAATCGATCCGCATCTTATTCGGGCGCGGTTCACCTCACGCGATCAACCCGACCCCACCCGCCTTCAGGCGCTGGACGCACTGATCACATTTCGAGATTCATCATTGCTCGCACAATTGCCGTCTATTTTTTCATCCAACCCACCACCATTTGTGACCCGCGTGCTCGCGGCCTTGGGCCGCGCGGATGATCCAAAGCTCGGCGACGTTCTGCTCGCCGAATACCCGACGCTCACGCCCGAGTTGCAGCCGCTGGCCATCGATCTCATGATGCAACGCGAACGCTGGGCGCTGAAACTTCTTGATGCGGTGCTGGCGAACAAAATGCCGAAGAGCGTCCTCAACGCGAATCATCTGCGAAAAATTCTGGACAGCAACGATCGCGAAGCGCTCTGGGCCGTCGAGAAAGCGTTTGGAAAAATCCGTGCCGAACGAAATCCGGAACGCGAAAAGGTTGTTGCTGAAATGGGCGCATACTTCCACGAACACACGGGCGATCCGCATCGCGGGCAGAC
>DATENK010000402.1:0-5143 GCA_035275085.1 Verrucomicrobiia bacterium
CCAGAGCCACCACATCCGCCCGATCGGTCCGGAATGTCTTCGATACCCCTTCGATCATGAGTTTCTCGGGGGGCAGACTCTGAATTTCGTGGTAGCGGTAGGTGGTTGTCACTTGATGTCCGGCAACCCTTTCTCCTTAAGCACTTCCTTCAGGAGGTTGAGATCGTAGATCTTCGACAGATCAGGCTTCTGCCGCAAAAAACCGATCGCATGCGCGTCTTGCGCCGACTTCAATAACGATGCGCTGATCGGATCGTGCGTAATCTCCAATCGCTTCCAGGCATGGTCCAACGTTTGTTGCGGAAGCGCGCGCGTCGTTTCCGCCTTGAGTTCGTCATTTAAAATGCGTTTGGCCTCCTCGACGTTCTTATTGATCCAATCCGTGAGCTCGACGTGCGCCCCGATCCACTTCTTCAGCAAGTCGGGATTGCGCTGAAGGAATTTGATGCTCGTGACCAAATGTGTCGTGACGTACTTGCCGCCAGTTTCCTTCCAGAGCGAGCTCTCCTCCAGATACACCTTGCCCTTGGCCTCCAATTCCAGACGAGTGACCCACGGTTCCACAGTCCAGACCGCGGCCATGTCCCCTTTCTGAAACAGCGTGAGTTGGTCAGGATTTGCGGTTGGAACCACGAGCACGTCGCCGCCGGTCAGCGTAATTTTGTACCCTTTGGATTTCAGCCATGCGCGCGCCGCGACGTCCTGGGTATTGCCGAGTTGCGGCGTGGCAACCTTCTTTCCTTTGAAGTCGCTGTCCTTTGAAATGCGCCCGTCCGGCTGCACCACGAGGGCCGCGCCGCCGCTGCATGCGCCAGCAACAACGCGGATGTCCTTGCCCTGCGTCTTGAGATGCGCATTGATCGCCGGATTCGGCCCCACGTAGGTCAGGTCGATCGAGTTGGCCATGATCGCTTCCATCGCCGACGGTCCGGCATTGTAGACGAACCATTGCACCTCCACGTCGGGCCCCAGTCGTTGCTCGAACCATCCCTTTTGCGCGCGGCTCAGACCGTGGCCAATCACCCCCTGCGCGTGCGTGACGTTGGGGAAATGTCCAACGCGCACGACTTGTTTTGCGGCGGCATCAACGTGCGGCGCAGCCGCGAAAAGGCAGAGAGCCACGATTGATGGGATCAAGCAGCGCGTTTTGCCCTCCTTGGTTTGTCTCCAGGCGCCGGAACGAGGCCGTCCCGCCGGAGTTTCCGCAACGTAATTTCGACGGTTTGCGCCAGCGTGTAACGATCCAAAATGCTCGCGATGGCATTGCGTACGTCGAGCATCAGCATGCGCAATCCGCAATGCGCTTCGTCCGGGCAAGTGCAGCGCTCGTAGAAGTTTTGGCTCACGCACGGGATGGGCGCCAGCGGTCCATCCAGATGACGCACCACGTCGCCGATCGTGATCGTGTCCTGCGGCTTGGCTAAACAATACCCCCCTTCCTTGCCACGCTTGCTCTCGAGGTAGCCCCCTTCTTTCAGCAATACAAGAATCGATTCGAGGAACTTGATCGGGATATTCTCCTTCTGCGCGATCTCCGAAATTTGCACCATGGGGCGCCCGAGTTCCTGGGCGATACCCAGGTGAATCAGCGCCCGCAACGCATATTCGCCTCGTTTCGTTAACCGCATGGCGAAGAAACTCTAGGTAGACAATTGCAAGGCTTTCATTTCATTCTTTTCGTTAGATTCGAGACTAAAAGCCTAATGGCGGGATGGTTGACGGTGAGGGTCGGGCCTGCGAAGCTGTGGTCTGATAACTCATCGCGTTTATGTCTATAATTCTAGTAGACTTTAGATTTGCGTAAATCTCAGAGCCTGGCAAGAAGAATTTTGGTATTTGTTGTTCGATGCTAAGCCGGCGCGTCTTCTTGCAATGCCTTGGAGCCACTGTCCTCCCGCGGCCACAGGCGAAAAACGTGGCCGCGGTGGTCACAGTTTATACGCACAACTCACATGCTGATGTCATCGTCAGCAGGATCCTTGAAGGCTTCAACCTTGATAATACCGACCCGCACCCTGCTCTTAAGCTGGTAAGTTTGTACATCGATCAGATCGCAACAAAGGACATGGGACAAACACTCGCCCGCAAGCATGGAGTGCGTTTGTCACCGACTATCGCCGATGCTTTGACTCGAGGTGGACGCGATCTGGCTGTTGAAGGTGTTCTGCTGATTGGCGAACACGGTGACTATTCGGTTTCAAAAACGGGGCAAACTATGTACCCGCGTCGCCGCTTCTTTGAAGACACTGTTGCGGTATTCAAGCGGACCGGCCGAGTGGTGCCCGTGTTCACTGACAAACATCTTTCATGGAATTGGGAGGATGCGAAATGGATGTATGATACTGCAAAGAAAATGCGCATCCCGCTGATGGCGGGTTCCTCATTGCCAGGCACATGGCGCCGTCCGCCTATTGACGTAAAGCAGGGAGCGCGGCTTGTAGAAGCGGTCGGAGTCTCCTACCACACGCTCGACGCGTACGGTTTTCACGCGCTGGAAATGCTTCAGAGCTTGTGCGAACAACGCCGAGGCGGCGAGACCGGGGTCGCCGCTGTCCAGTGCATTGAGGGCGCTGATGCATGGAAGACGCGGTTCGATCCCGAACTCTTGGCGGCAGCCTGGTCGCGCCGTGAACGACCGAGTATCTCGATTGATGAACTCCGCAAGCGCGTTCCGAACCCGACCGTTTTTGTCATCGAATATCGCGACGGTTTCCGGGCGACGGTTTTTACTCTCAACCCGGTGAACGACAATTGGGCGATCGCCTGGAAAGAAGACGACCAAACCCGATCGACACTTTTCTGGACCCAGGAAGCGCGGCCCTTCGGACATTTCTCGTTTTTGCTCCAAGGAATCGAAAAAATGATCCACACACGCCGCCCAACCTGGCCGATCGAACGCACGCTGCTGACGACGGGAATGCTCGATGCCCTGCTCACATCGAAGTTGCGCGGGGGCATCCGCCTCGTAACGCCGCACCTCGCGATCAAATACCGCCCGACTTTCCAATGGCAGCCACCTCCCCATCCCGTGCCCGGGCGGCCCTTGGATGGCCAATGAATGTTAGAGATGCAAATGGGTCCAAATGGCCGCAGGCTGGAGACGCAAATTAATATAAAAGGGACCGAATTCACCGTAACGCGCGGAGACTTCATCAAAGCGCATTTCGTACACGATCTCCTTCAGGGCGTCAGCCTGGTGCGCCATCAATGTCACGCCCCATTCCCAATCGTCAAGCCCCGTCGACCCCGTGATCATCTGGCTGATGCGACCGGCATATTTGCGGCCCACGCGCGCATGGCCGCCCATAAGGCGTTTACGCGTCGCGAAGTCGAGCATGTACCAGTTATCGCTGCCGGCGCGTCGCTTGTTCATGGGATAGAAGCCCATCACCTCCCAATCCGGCATTTCCGGATATAGGCGGTAATGCTCGTAATCGGCTTTGCGTTTGCTGAGTTCGGCCCAGCGCGTTTTGAACGCCTCGCTTTCGGGATCGAGTTTCTCCTGCTCAATCAACGTGCGGCGATTATCGTCGTCCGTCGGCATGTACTCCGTGAGTTCGGTAATGCTTAAATAGTTAAAGACGCGTTCGAGCGCGCCGGCTGGAAAGCATTGTTCAATTTCGCGATGCATCTGCGCAATTTCACCCAATTCGGCGGCATATAGAATGAACGCAAGATCCGCCTTGCCGCATACATTTGCGTACGTCGCGATGCGCGGATGCGACGCGGCACTGCGTGCCTTGCAAAGGGATTCCAATTTCCCGCGCGCGCCTTCCGAATCCAACCGGGTGAGTTCCGCCCAACGCAGGCGGTTGACGCGATAGAACAGGTGCATCACGTGAATGCCTTGATTTAGCTTTATGGACGGCGACGTTGAGGTGGTGGTTGCGCTGTGCTCTTTTGCTTGCATCCGATACCTTAATCCAACTGCAAGGCTTGTTCGAGGAATTGATCGAGGTGCACAAGGATCGCATTATCAAATACCACCAGCTTTGCGCCCGCCGCACGCGCGGATTCAGCAACCTCCTCCCGCGTGTGGGGCGCGATCGCGATCACCGGGATGTGCGCCGTCGAAGGATCCGTCTTCAGCCGCTGGATCGCGGCGCATGCCTGATCGGTCTTGGGCTCGAGGTCCATGAACACGAGCATCGGCTTTTGCTGAACGGCGCTGGCGAGGTCGGTCGGATCGGCCAGAGGCTGGACGCGGTACCCGCGGTCCTGCAGTTGGTTGACCAACTGGCCGCCGGGAAGCAGCCTTTCGTAAACCAGCAACGCCAACGGTTCGGACATGGCGCAACTTTGATTGAGCGCGAAAAAAATTGCAAAATTTTTCAGCCGGGATCAAGCTGGCCGCGGATGGCGCGGATGATTCGAACGATTTATGAATGAAAGCGCGCTGCAACTTTGGGGCGGTGTGGTGTTTCGCCAGCGGTCTGACCTTACGTTTGAATCGATTAGTCCCCACGTGAAGGAATGGACGGGACTGGATCCGCAGCTTTCGCTGCAAGCGCTCTATCCGGCCGACCGCGCCAAAGCTGCATCTGACAACGCTGTATTCCGGCTGCGGCATCAACAAACTGGCCGTATTACCTGGGTCGAGCAACGGCGTCGCGCCGTTGCTGCCGGGTATGAAGGTTACTGGGAAAACGTCACCAAGCGAGTCCATCTGAGCCAGGAATTGGCGCAATCCCATTGGAAGTCCACTCTCGGCACGGCCACTCAACGGCTGGTGCACGACTTCAATAATCTGCTCACTGGAATTCTCTCACTCAGCGAGGCGCATCTATTGCGTCTAAGCGCGGATAATCCGGCGCGCGAGGGTTTACAGTTAATGAACCAGAATGCACGCCAGGCCGCAGACATCGTCCAGCAGATTGGCGGACTCTTTCGTGATGTTCCTGGACGGCGGTCGCATGAAAACCTCGCGTATCTGGCGGCGGCAGCGGCGGACATGCTGCGCCGTGTCCTGCCAAAGTATTCGACTGTGAAGGTCGACTGCCAACAGGAGACTATCCCGGTTTACGTGGATGCCGTCGAACTGCGACAAGTCATCGTATCGCTTGGACTTGCAATGACGCCGCCGATCCATTTGGAGGCCCGCCTCGATCAGAAGCGCGCATATCTATCGATTAAGGGTGTAGCA
>DATENK010000403.1:0-5140 GCA_035275085.1 Verrucomicrobiia bacterium
TTCGTATGCGGCTGAATCAGGTTCGACGCCCATCACAATCACGCCTTTCACCGTGCCCGGAATTTTGAACTGCTCGCGAGCGGCGCCATTGAGATCGCCGACCATCACGCCATGGAGCGAATCGCCGGAATCATTGTCCGGGTTCTTCGTCTTTGATGCCACTTCGCTGCCCGGCAGTTCTTTGACAGCCACCTGTAGCGTGCGGGTCTTGCCATCGCGCAACACTTTTACGGGCACGGTTTCGCCTGGAGCGGTCTGCGCAACGTGCAGCTTCAGATGCTGGCTGTCGCGGACGGGTTTACCATTGAATTCCAAAATCACGTCGCCGGTCTTGATACCTGCTTTTTCAGCCGGGCTCTTCGCAGTGACGTCGGATACAAGCACGCCCGATGTCTCATCCTTGAGGCCAAACTCCTTTGCGAGCGCAGGATTAAGATTCTGGATGTTTACACCCATGAAACCACGGACTACGCGGCCATCTTTGATCAAGCCGTCCATAACGCTGCGCGCAAGGTTCGCCGGCACTGCAAAGCCGATGCCTTGATTGCCACCGCTGCGACTGAGGATGGCTGTGTTGATGCCGATCAGGCGCCCTTCGGCGTCCACCAGCGCGCCACCGGAATTGCCGGGGTTGATCGCCGCGTCGGTCTGGATGAAGTCTTCATAGTCGAGACCGAGATTGCCCCGCCCGACCGCGCTCACCATACCCATCGTAACGGTCTGGCCGACACCGAACGGATTCCCGACAGCAAGTACGAGATCGCCGACTTCGATCTTTTCGCTGTCAGCAATCGGAAGCGCCCGAAGGTCCTTCGCATCGATCTTCAAGACGGCAACATCGGTCTTGGAATCCTTGCCAACTACCTTCGCGTTGAACTCGCGCCCATCGTTGAGCGTCACCTTGACCTCGTCGGCGTTATCGACGACGTGATTATTCGTCAGCAAGTAACCGTCTTTGCTGACGACGACGGCGGAACCGAGACCCTGCTGGCGCGGGGTGCGGAAATTGTGCTCTAGATCCTCGCCGAAGAATTGCCGGAACCACGGATTGTCGCCGAACGGCGAACCCATGCTGGGAATTTTCTTTGGCTTGGTGCTCACGGTGACCTGCGCCACACTCGGCGTCACTTTCTTGACCACCGGCGCGAAACTCGTCACGGAGGGTCCCTGGCGCGCAATCGGTTTGGAATCAACCGTCACCTGCACAGGAGTCACCTTCGCTGTTCCGTCAGATGCCTGGTCCAACTTGCTGAAAGCCAGGCCCGAAAGCCCTATGGCCAGGGCTGCTACCAATGTCAATGGACTAAAAATCTTCTTTTTCATACACCTCAACATGCCCGAAGCGCATGACAGGAAGATTTCTGGAAAATTACATCGGTGTAATCCTTCACATAGTCAGGCTCTCTCCCCGTCCAGGCGTTTTGCCAACTGATGAGACTGCTAATGTGCGCGGCCAATGAGCCGGGGCTGCCTGGTCGGCCCGAACGCCACGTTGTATTCCGCGTCGTAAAGCAACTCATCGCCCGACGGCCGAAGATTCACGCTGATGATTGTCGGCGTCTCGTAAAGGCAGAGCCGCACGTTGTACCCTTCAGCCGTCCATGCGCCGCTCGCGGCGACGGCTTGTTCGCCAAGGGTGCCGGCACTGAGACGTGCTTTTGCCCAGCTCTGGTATGCGCACGGCAGCCGATACTCACTCCCATTTATTCGCATGCTGAGCGTCATACCTCCACCATTCGCGGCGGGTTCGACCTTCACCGCTTCCAGCTTCTGATTGTTTGCGGGAAAGTGAAATTCCTTGCCGGACAGCTTCGCGGCGATGGGCGACGTCGCAGCGCCTTCGGGGAAGGAAAGCGACAATCGCCCAAGCGTATCTTTCAGACGCTTTTGTTCCTCCTTGTTTTCAGGAAGCGGCAATTGCTGGAAGGCCGGCAGCAACTTGTCCCAAATCAGGTTCAACACGCGTTGCATGTCGCGCGTACCGCTGGTGATCGACACCACCGCATCCTGCTCGGGCATCACAAGGCAATACTGCCCGAACGCGCCATCGCCACGATACGCGCCATGGCGGCAGCGCCAGAATTGGTAACCGTAGCCCTGGTCCCAATCGCTTTTGGGGTTGCTGCCGTTTGAAGTTTGCCGCGCAGTGGCGGCTTCCACCCACGCCGCTGGCACCAACTGTTTTCCGTGCCATTGGCCCTTCTGCAAATAAAGCTGGCCGAATTTCGCAATGTCTTCGGTGCGAATGCTGAGCCCGTAACCACCGAGCGAAATCCCCTGCGGACTTGTGCCCCAGGCCGGATTGTCGATGCCAAGTGGTTCAAACAGGCGCGGCCGCAAATAATCCAGTACCGTCTGGCCCGTGGCTTTCTGTACGATCGCGGATTGCATGTAAGTACCCGCGGTGTTGTAGAGGAAATGTGTCCCAGGTTTGTTCGGGACCGGATGTGCCAGGAAAAGTTTCGTCCATGGCACGCCGTTGGTACCTGACAGCCGGGGCTCGACTTGATGCCCGGTGGACATGCGCAGCAGGTCGTGGACGCGCATGGCTTTGAGATTGTTCGTGGGCTCGGACGGGGCGTCTTCCGGGAAAAATTTCAGCACCTCATCATCGATGATCAACTTCCCTTCCGCCACCGCCAGCCCGACGGCAGTGGAAGTGAAGCTCTTGCTCAATGAATATAACATGTGGGGCACGTCGGGCGCGTACGGCGTCCACCACCCCTCGGCAATCACCTGCCCATGCCGCACCAGCATAAAACTGTTCATCACGTTCACATCCCGATCCGCCGCCGCCACGAACTCGCGAATCGCCGCTGAGGACACCCCTTGCGCTTCCGGCGTGCTGCGTGGCAAGGTGGATGGCGAAACACTCCCGGCCAGGAGAACGATGCCAATCCCGGCGAGAGATTTTGGAGTAGCTTTCATCATGCCCAGTGGTGCTTTCCAAAAATCTATGTACAACGATACATTAACGATAAAGCTTAAGGAATTTTCAAATCCATCTATGTACACAATCTATGTACGTACATAGATCGATCTGTTACTGCGCGCGCGTATCCTTTTCCAGAGGTGTGACCCACTTGTAGATGGTGTAGCGGCCGTTGCCGGTGTAGGTCTCTTTGGGTTTCACGCCGTCCATATTGAATTGGTAGGAGACGATGCGTGTGCCGGGCTTAAGCTTCTCGAATTGCGGGATCAGCTTCACGTTGAGGGACGGCAACAGATAAAGCGTGATGACCGTGGCATCGCTGAAGGTTTCCTCGAAAATGTCAGCATTTTTAATAGTTACAAGCTTTTCGACGCCATTGGTGCGGACATTTTCTTTGGACTCCGCGATCCGCTGCGGGTCGATGTCGATGCCAATCCCGCGCGCCCCGAACTTACGGGCAGCCGTGACCACAATGCGGCCATCGCCACAACCGAGATCATAGACTACGTCGCCCTTCTTCACGTCGGCCAATTCGAGCATCTTTTCGACGGCGTCCTGCGGCGTGGGAACGAAAATAACATCTGGTGTCCGTTTGGGCGCTTCGGTCCTTTTTGAAGAATCGGATTTTTGTTGAGAGAAAACGACTGCTGCACCCAGGCAGCAAAGCAACACTGCCAATACCCCGCGTTTCATATTTACCTTTCTTTTACCGGCCTTTATGGCTGGTGTGCGGACGGTTTTACCGCAGGCTGCCGCGCAATCCAATAGAAAATTAACCCTACCAGGACGGGCACGGCGCCGATCACAAGCAGCTTGCCGGCATAATCCGCAGCTGAATACAGCATGTAAGCGCACATCGCGCAAAAGATCAGCGGCGTGATGGGGTAGCCGGGGACTTTCCATGGGCGGGGAGCGTCTGGATCCTTCACGCGAAGAATAAACAAGGAGATGCCGGTCATGAGGAAGAACGTCCAAAACACTGGCGAGGTGCAGCGAAGCAAGGTGCTAAAGCCACCATGGCCCTCCCAAGCGAGGGATTGCAAACCTAGCGCAGCCAATAACCCGTTAATAGTGCTGCGTCCCCATTCGGTGCCGACCAGGGCGATCAAAAAGAGCGTTATGGCTGTTTGCGTCAGGAGCGAAATCGTCGGCACGGAGCGTCGTGGATGCCAGCGGCTGAGCCATCGGAATGCCGGGTAATCCTCGCCGAGGCTCGCATAAATACGCGAGCCGGTGTAAACCATGCCATTCAGGGCGCCCAACGCGGAGACCGTAACGAAAATGGCGATGGCTTTGGCGCCGAATTGACCAAGAGGTCGAGCCAATACATCGGCTGCGATTGCCTTTGATTCCCGTGCCCCCTGAAAACCGAGCGCATTTAAATAAGCGCCGTTCAACAGCAGATACACCAGCACAAGTGAGCCGGTTCCCAGCATGAAGGCTAGCGGTAGGTTCCGGCGTTTGTCGGCGACTTCGGCGGCCACCAATGCGGCATCGTTCCAGCCGCCGTAGGTATATAAAACAAGGATCATCGCCAGGCCCAATGAGCCGGAACCCGTAGCGATTGGTGCTTTGGCCACAACCGGTCCGTTCCAGAAAAACCCGGCGATCACAATGGAACCAATCGCGAGCACCTTCAGGAAGGTGAGAAAGTTTTGGGTTCGCCTGCCGAAGACGAGACCGACGAGATTGGCGATGGAGAGGGTGGCGACGGCGGCGGCGGCATAAATGAATTCGGAGGCGGGCCCGAAGCGGCGCAGCGTGACGGCGTAATCGGCGAAGATGTACGCCATCATGCCGATGCTGCCGGTCATGAGCACCGCCAGTTGCATCCAGCCGAAAAGGAATCCCGCCCAGCGTCCGAAAGCCCTGGTGAGATAGACGTAATCGCCGCCGGACCGTGGATATGTGGACGCGAGTTCGGCGTAACAAAGGCCGCCGATAAATGTAAGTATTCCACCTGCCACCCACACAGCGAAAGCAAGGGCGGGGCTGGAGACGTTTTGGAAAATGAAGGGTGCCGTCTCATAGATGCCGGCGCCGATCACGATGCCGAGGATGATGCTGACGATGTCCCAAAGCCCCAGATGCGGCTTGACTGCGGCTGGCTGCGGCGGCGCAACCTCCCTCGCGGCAGGTTCCATCGGTGGGTTTTAACGGTGCGTGATCGTATTGAAAAGCCGCATTTTGGCGCACATGATTAAGTTG
>DATENK010000404.1:0-7591 GCA_035275085.1 Verrucomicrobiia bacterium
GAGGACGACTTTGATGTTGCGGCCTTTGCAAGTGACTTCCTCCTCGTTCCATTCGCCGACCTTCTTAAGCGCGCCGCGTTCGGCGGGAACCACATCGTAAAGCGACCCATGATATTGTGCGGGGCGAAGCTTGCCCGCGTATTTCGGGGAGGTGTCATCGAGAATTTGGAGTTCAATAGCGACATACGCAGGATCGCCTTCCAGAGGAGAACGAATGCCGAGACCGTTGTTGGAGCCGTCCTCGAGCTTGAACTCGAACTTAACAATGAAGTCCGAATACTCCTTCTCGGTGAAAAGCCGGCCGCCACCGCCGCGCGCGCAAAAGATGACGCCGTCTTTGACGCCGTAGCCTTCGCCGTGTTTGTCGACCTGTTTCCAGCCATTCAGCGACTTGCCATCGAACAAACTCGTGAAGCCGGCTTCCGGTGCGGCTAATGCCAAAGTGGCCGACAAAAGCAGGGATGATGTAAGGAAAAACGTCTTCATAATGGAGGGAAACTGTAAAAATCGCCTGTTGCTGTCAAGCGCGTCAGGATTGATATGTCACGCGCTTCAAGGTGCAGTAATTATAGATTATGAAAGACATCACGAGTCCTGGGTGGATCAAGTTCAAGGGCATTTTGTTTTTGATGGTGGGATTGAGTTCGGCAGGGCTGCTGTTGGCGGAGCATCCGAGCATTCAGGTGGCGGTGCTGCTGGCGATTGCGGTGTGGTGCTTTTGTCGATTCTATTATTTCGCCTTTTATGTAATCGAGCGGTACGTTGATCCGACCTATCGTTTTTCCGGCCTGTGGTCGTTTGCGCGGTATTTGGTATCGCGCCGAGAAAAGACAAAATGATGTGAAGACAAGGTAATTTTATGAAAGTGGTTTTGACCCGTCAGAATGATTCGGATGAGATGGTGGTCAATTGCGCTCGCAAACGGACTGCGGTGATGAAGCAGTTTCGGTGGTTTATGCTGGGGTGGGGCCTGTGTTTTCTGGTGATGGCGGTTTATTTGACGGTGAAAGCAATAAGCAGATTGCAAGCATTGGATGAGCGCCAGTTGACAATGGGATTCGTGCACGGGCTTGCGTTAGGTATTACGTGGGTCGCAGTCGGGTTGTTGAGCGGCTTGTGCATTGCGAAGTTTCTCGTGGGATGCCGAAGGGATTGTCGCGAATCGGACTTGCTGGTGCGGTATCACGACCGGCTGCAGGAGTTGGAGGAATTGCCGGAATGAGATTTGATGAGCCGAGGCACCTGACAGCGCTGCGTTATCGGCGATTCGTAGCTGCTGTCTGGCCAGGCTTGGTTGTTTATGGCGTTGCCCTATCCGCATTGGCGGTTTCCAAAATCTGGCGCCTGTCGATAGTGGGTCATGACATAACTGCATTGCGATGGATCGGTGCTGCCGCCGCCGGGCCTTTTGCAGTAGGCCTGTTTTGTTTTGCGTGGAATCGAGCTGGTGCCTGGGAGCGGAAATGGATCGAGCTTCGGGAGGACAGAGTGCGCTTTGGACAATCCGGTTCGGTCAAGTGCAAGCGCGTACTAGGGTGGTCACTGACGCCTGAAAAATTCCACGCAAATCAAGCGCGATTGAGGGTGACGTACAAGTTCGGACTCGCCCGCCATCATTGGGCGATGCTCCTGGATGATCCCGGGGAGATTGCAAGAGTAAGGGACGAGTTTGGAGCGCGATTTCCCGAACTGCTGGAGAGAAGACAACGTGATGCGAAGGCAAAATGATTGTTCGTCCGACACCGTTAAGTGAAACCGGTGAAGCGGTTGAAGTCGTTAGGCGCATGAAGAACACCTGGCTAAAGCCAGGTTAAATGACATGGCATGCGAAACTGAAGACGGGCTATGTCGCTGCGGAAATTGCAACCAATTTACAGAGAGTATGAATTCACCCCATTCGCGTAACGTCGAAATTTTGATGAAATCGGCTGGTATGGAAGCATCAAGCCGAGGCCTGGAAGAGCCGATATGGATAGTGTGTACAGGCAAACAATTTACAGAAAGGCGTGTACCAAAAATTGACGGTGCCGACAAAAAGTGTATAATTGTCTCGTAGGCACAGAATGGCAGTTAGCGGGGAAAGTGTAGTCTGGGCCGGCGACGGTCCGCGTGGTGCAAGCCGAAGTGGCTAGCCAACGGTTGGTTCCGTTCGCCCTCCGTCGCCCCCAGCGGCGGTAAATGAACGTAAACTTACAGTCGTTTCGAAACTCCGAAGGAGCTTCCAGGAAATTGGCGTTGCCCGGCTCGCGCATGTGGCCCTACGGACCGGCCGGATTGCCGCGCCCGACGGAAAGGGTCCTGACCTTGGCCTGGCTGTCGGACAAGCTTCCGGACCGCTTCATATCCGAGACTTTGGCCCGCCGCGTCCATGCGGAAACCGGGCGGAACGTGGCGCTCGTTTCCCTCGAAGAACGCGAACATCCCGTGAACGGCTTTAACGATGGGCAGCATTATGCGATGCTGAACGTCGACACCAGCGGCTCGATGTTGATGCCGGTGATGGCTGGTCCGGTGGCGCACATGCGGGTGCAAGTGCCGGTGGAGGGAGTTTCTGAAGGGATGCTGGACTCAATGCTGACTCAGTTGAAGGAGCACTATCATTACGTGTTGTTGCACCTCGGCCCGGAAGTGCCCGTGGCGCTATTGGTTGAAAGCTTCGTCCAATCGGATAAATCCTTCCTGTTTTTGCAGCCAACCTCCGTAAACCTTTATCACCGCGAATTGCTGATGCGGGTCTTGCGTGGACAAACCCGCACGGAAACGCTGAATTTAAGAACTATTATTTGCCGGGAGCAGGGGGAGGCCCATAGCAATCAATTGCTCAAAGAAATGGGCGATTCCATCCACGGCTTTGTGCATGGATGTCCTCCTCCTGCCCTGGCACACGGTATCCGGCACTGGGGCGAAAAAGTATTCCACGCGGACATCCGCCGCCTGGCGCGCGAAATCGGCCATTGCAGGGTCGGCATGGCCTTATCGTCGGGCGGGGCGCGCGGTTTGTCGCACATCGGGATCATCCAGGTTTTCGAGGAAAACGGCATCGAAGTCGATGTGATTGCTGGATGTAGCATGGGCTCGTACGTGGGGTCCGTCTGGGCCTATGGCTACGATGGGATCTTCATGGAGCGGCTGGCGCGGGAAGTTGAAAAACGGTGGGGTTTGCTGGAGTTGGTGGACCCATTCATCCTGCCGCGGCAGGGGTTTTTGCGCGGCGAAAAGGTGAAACACCGCCTGAAACGCTCCATCGGCGACGTCCATTTTTCGGAGTTGGCACGGCCCTTGCGGGTGGTGGCGACGAATTTGGCGACTTTGGAACGGGTAGTGATTTCGTCCGGCGAAGTGGCGGCGGCAGTCCATGCCAGCAGCGCCATACCGGGCGCGTGTATTCCGGTGGAAATCGGGGGCGAGCGCTACATCGATGGCGGCATCGCTGATCCCTTGCCGGTTGATGTCTTGGAAGAGATGGGCATCGAACGCATCATCGCCGTGAATACCATCCCGACAGCGTCGTATTTGCGCGCGCGCCACGAGATGGAACGTGAGCACGCGGCGTTGCGGCGCAAACGCAGCAACAAACTGAAAGCCCTCTTCAACAAATACCTGAATTACTTTGCGCCCGGCAACATCCTCGACATCATCCTGCGCAGCTTTCACGGCGCCCAGATGCACGTGGCCGAAATGTCCAGCTTGCGTGCGCACGTGGTGTTGCGGCCCTTGTCCTTCGATGGCCGATGGCACGACTTCCGACGGCCCGGCAAATATATAGCGCTCGGTCGCCGCGAAGCCGAAGAACACATGGACGAGGTGAAAGCGCTCCTCAGACAGAAAGAGACAGCCCATGAATCCGAACCTGCTCAGGACACAGTGGCACCAGTTGCCTGAGAAAATCGTCCGCCAATTGCAGGCGGAGAAACTTCGCCGCTATCTGCGCGAAGTGGTGGTGCCATTCTCGGCGTATTATCGCGACTTGTTCGCACGTCATGGCTTGAAAGCGGACTCGATCCGCAGCGTCGAAGACCTGGAACAGATTCCGTTCACCACCAAGATCGATTTGGTGAGTACGCCGGCCAATCCGCAGAAGAGCCGCGATTTTGTCGTCATCCCCGACCAGGAAGTGCTCGCAAAACGCCCAAGCACCATCGCGCGCGCGGTGCTCACGGGCAAAGCGCGCGTAAAGCGGATGTTCGAAACGGAGTTCCGACCGATTTTCATGACGAGCACGACTGGGCGTTCGGCGGACCCGGTGCCGTTTTTGTATACGCAGCACGACATGGCGAACCTGGCGTCGGCGGGAAAAAGAATCATGGAAGTGTGCGGCGGGCAGCACGATTACCGCTTGCTTAACATGTTCCCGTATGCGCCGCACCTTGCGTTTTGGCTGGCGCATTATGCGTCGACGGCGTTTGGGATTTTTACGCTGAGCTCGGGTGGCGGCAAAGTACTGGGGACGGACGGCAATTTGCGGATGATTCAGAAGATCAAGCCGGATGTGTTGATTGGCATGCCCACTTTCATTTACCATGTGCTGCAACAAGCGGTGGAAAGTCGCATGCGCTGCGAAGGCCTGAAGAAGATTGTGCTGGGCGGCGAAAAGGTGGCGGAAGGAATTCGCCGCAAGTTGCGCAATTTGGCGCAGAAGCTTGGCTCCCCCAAAGTTGAGGTGCTCGCGACGTATGGCTTTACCGAAGCGAAGGTCGCCTGGGCCGAATGCCCGCACCCAGCGGATGAAACGCCGGGCGGATACCATTTATATCCGGACCTCGGCGTCTTCGAAGTTATCAATCCCAAGACCGGCATTGTGGTTCCGGAAGGCACGCCCGGCGAGTTGGTTTATACGCCACTGGACGCCCGCGGTAGCGTGGTGCTGCGTTATCGGACGGGCGACTACATTGATGGTGGCCTGGTTTATCAGCCTTGCCCGCATTGCGGACGACGTATGCCCCGTTTGGTCGGAAAGATTTCGCGCAGTTCGGAAGTCAAAGCGATGCAACTCGATAAGATTAAGGGCACCCTCGTTGACTTCAATCAACTGGAGCACGTGCTCGACGACGCGCCCAACATCGGTGCGTGGCAATTGGAGCTGCGCAAGCGCAATGACGATCCGCTCGATCTCGACGAATTGATTCTGCACGTGCACAAAACCAATGACGTCGACGAGGCGCGGATCACCCGTGAATTGAACAACCGCTTCGTGGAGCGCACTGAAATTCGGCCAAACAAGATCGTGTTTCACAATGCCGAGGAGCTGCGCGACATGCAGGGCGTCGGCAAGCAACTTAAGGAACAAAAGGTCATCGACAATCGCCCGAAGGCCGGCGATCTCGAGAAGAGCGCAGCGATGAAAGAACCGGCAGCGGAAGAAACGGAGGTCGAATCATGAGTACACCCAGACTAGTCATTATCGATGGCGTTCGCACACCGTTCAGCAAGATGGGCACCGAGCTGGCGCGGCTTGGCGCCGATGAACTCGGCCGCGTTGCGACCAGTGCATTGCTCACGCGAACAGGGATCGATCCCGGCAGCATTGATGAAGTGATTTTCGGCTGCGTCGGCCAGCCCGCTGAAGCCGCAAACGTCGCGCGCGTCATCGCGTTGCGGTCCGGCATTCCGGAACATGTTCCCGCCATTACCGTGCATCGCAATTGTGCGTCGGGTTGCGAGTCACTGACGCAAGCGTACGAAAAGATGGTTGCAGGACGTGGCTCGATTTTTCTTGTCGGCGGCACGGAAAGTATGTCGCAGATTCCGCTGCTATTCCAATATCGCACCGCGGAGAAATTCGGCCGGCTGAGTCGCGCAAAGTCGTTCATGAAACGCATGCAAGCGATGCTGGCGTTTCGGCCGAGCGACTTTAAACCCCGCATCGGCCTGCAGCTTGGCCTGACTGATCCCGTTTGCGGGATGAACATGGGGGAGACCGCTGAAATTCTCGCGCGCGAATACGAGATTACGCGCGATCTCCAGGACGCATTCGCGCTCGAATCGCACACGCGCGCGGTGGCCGGACGCGAAAAGCTGGCCGAAGAAATTTGCCCCGTTTACGGCAAGAAACCGGTCACGGCCGACAACGGCCCGCGCGAAGGCCAGAGCATGGAGGCGCTCGCGAAACTCAAACCTGTGTTCGACCGTCGCACCGGCACCGTGACCGCCGGCAATGCGTCGCAAATCACCGATGGCGCCGTGGCGATGTTGGTCATGACCGAAGAAAAGGCCAGCGAACTTGGTTTGCAGCCGATCGGCGCGTTGAGCGGCTACGCTTACGCCGGATGCGATCCCGCGCGCATGGGCCTGGGGCCGACATTCGCCATTTCCAAAGCGGAGGAGAAGACCGGGCTCACACTCGAACAAGCCGACGTTGTCGAAATTAATGAAGCGTTCGCCGCCCAAGTGCTCGCCGTGCTGAAAACGCTTCGGTCCGAAGATTTTGCACGCAAGCATTTACGACGGGATCGGCCCGTTGGGAAAATTCCAAAAGAACGCCTCAACGTGAATGGCGGCTCGATTGCACTTGGCCATCCGGTCGGCGCGACGGGCGCGCGCCTGATCTTAACGAGCCTCAAAGAGCTGGCACGCCGCCAGGCTAAACGCGCGCTAATTTCGCTCTGTGTCGGGGGCGGGCAGGGCGCTGCGATCTGGCTGGAACGCTTATGACCGAAACTCTGGAGAAAGAAGCAAACGTTGACGTGTTGCCCGCGCTCGAGCCGCGCATGATCAAGCGCAGCGTGACGGAAGATCACGTCTGCGTGCTGACGTTCGACCGGCCGGACTCTCCGGCAAACATTTTCGACAAAGCGACGCTGGCAGAGCTCAACGAGCATTTGAATTTCATCGCCTCGAATCCGCAATTCAAGGGCCTGGTCATCACGAGCGCCAAGAAAAGCATCTTCATCGCCGGCGCCGATCTGAACAGCTTGAGCACGGCGACCGAGCAAGGACTGCGAGAGATTATCGAGCTCGGTCAGGTTACCTTCAATCGCATCGCCGATCTCCAAATTCCGACGGTCGCCGCAATCCACGGCGCGGCAGTAGGCGGTGGTTACGAGATCTGTTTGGCGTGCGATTACCGTATCGCCTCATCGGACAAGAGCACAAAGATTGGCCTGCCGGAGACGCTCCTGGGCATTTTGCCCGCCTGGGGCGGCGCGACGCGCCTGCCGAGGTTGATCGGCGTGCCCAAAGCTTTGGACATCATTCTCGGGGGAAAGACCGTTGCCGCGAAGCTCGCTTTCAAGCTTGGGATGGTCGACGAAGTTGTCCCGAAGGAATATGTGCTCACTGAAGCTTTGAAGCGCGTGAGTCGCGGACGCGCGCTAAAAAAACGACGCGTTAGCGCCATGGTCCGAGCCGCCAATAGCGGTTTGGCTGCGACACTCATTCGCAAACGTTTGTCGCCGATGCTGCAAAAGAAGACGCGCGGGAATTATCCAGCCATTCCCAAAGCGCTCGAAGTCGTCACCGATGGCATCCGGACGAGCCTGATGGAGTCGATGCTCCTCGAACGTGCCGCCATTTTCGAACTGACAAAGACCGAGACCTGCAAAAATTTGATCCGGGTTTTCTTCCTGCAGGAGCGCGCCAAGAAACTGCGTTA
>DATENK010000405.1:0-6642 GCA_035275085.1 Verrucomicrobiia bacterium
CTCGTCTGCAGGCTCGCGCATTGCAATTGCTCACCCGAATCTCGAATCGTCCAGACAAATACATCCGTGACGCTATTAACATTCCGGACGAGGAACCCGATATTCGCATCACCGCTCTTCGCATTGCCCGCTCGTTGAAGATGGATGTCATCCCGCTCGTGAAACAATTAGCCAATGATAAATCTGCTCAGGTCCGCCGGGAGTGCGCCATCGCGCTCCACCACAGTTCATCTCCCGAAGCACCTAAACTCTGGGCGACTCTCGCCAAACAACATGACGGCAAAGATCGCTGGTATCTCGAGGCGCTCGGCATCGGCATGGACCGTCAGGAAGAGAAATTTTTTCAGGCCTGGCTGGCCGAAGTTGGCGATAAATGGAATACGCCCGCCGGCCGCGACATCGTGTGGCGCTCTCGTACGTCCAAAACCCCGGCCCTTCTCGCCAAGCTGATCACCGACAAGAACATCCCCGAGAACGACAAAGGCCGCTATCTTCGTTCCTTGGATTTCATCAAAGGCCCGGAGAAAGAAGCCGCGCTCGTCGAAATCGCCACGTCCGGATTGTAGTCGATCTTTTCCCATCCGCCTCATCCGGGTAAGACGCGGTCATGCGGCACCTTGTGCCGCCCGCCTGACACTTGCGTACACTTGCCTGACGCCCGAGTTGACACTTGCAAACCTCACTTTCAGCCAATGTTTACGCGGGTTCTGACACATTGACACTTAAAACCCCCCTAGGGGGGTCCCGGCTCTTTCGGAGCTTACCAACTGTTCAACACATCGATCATCTGCCGCAAGCGCCCGTAATCCCGGCGGTTGAATCCAAACGCGATGCGAGGCAGTTCCAAATAAGCATTGTCCTCCCGCTCTTCCGGCGTAGGTTCGATCACCTCGAATTTCGGACCGACAACAATATCCGCAAAATCGGCGTTCAACGCCTCGAGCGCGCTCGGCGGCGGTTGATGGTTTAAACGAATTACCAGCAGCTCTTTGACAAATCGCATCGAATGATAATTCCGGTAAAAGCGTGTGATCATCTTCACCGCCTGTTCCGTGTCGTCGCACACGTGATACAAATTCAGATCTTCCGGCGAAATGAAATGGTTCCGCAGTAAATGCTCGCGAATATGCTTGTCCCACGTTTTCCAATAAGCGCCTCCGGGGCGGTCCATGAGGACCAGGGGCATCATCCGGCTTTTGCCGGTCTGCATCAGGGTCAGTGTTTCGTAGCCCTCATCCAACGTCCCGAAGCCGCCCGGGAAAAGCACGATGGCGTCGGAGTGCCTCACGAACGTGAGCTTCCGGGTGAAAAAATATTTAAAGGTAATTAATTTTTTGTCGTGCTGAATGATCGGATTCGCGCTTTGTTCCCAGGGCAGCCGAATATTCGCCCCAAAACTCTTTTCCAGGCCGGCCCCTTCGTGGCCCGCCTGCATGATTCCCGGTCCGGCGCCAGTGATTACCATCCAGCCTTCGTCTGCAATTCTTCGCGCAAACTCAACCGCCTGCTGGTATTCCGTCTTCGTCGGGAGCATGCGCGCGGACCCGAACATCGTCACCTTTCGCACATGCGCATGCGGCGCGAACAGCTTGAACGCATAACGCAATTCCCGGATCGCCGTCTGGATAACGCGCACATCCCCGCGCGACTCCACATCCGTCAGCAGCTTCAACGCGTTTTCGATAACGTCTGAAACCAGGTCCGGGTTCGCTCCGCCCCCTTTGTAATTGATCAATTCCTGGATCCGTCGCTTCAGCTCAGGATCCGTCACCGTCTTTTCCGGTCTATCCATACCCAAGTCTATGTATCGGCACCCCTTGAAGCAAATTCATCCATAGGATTACCACTCTCTGTGCTTGCCAGCGCGGCGTTTTGTTTCGAGGGTTAGCCATGTTCAAGCTGGTATTCGCGCTGTGCCTGGGGTTGACATTAGACAATTTTGCGGCCGAAACCGCCGAGGTTCTTTTCGTAGCCACGCCGCTCACGCAACCAGGCAGCTTTACCAAAGGCATCGAAGGACCTGCCTGCGATCGCGAAGGAAACATTTACGCGGTCAATTTTGCGCGTCAGCAAACAATCGGAAAAGTCACTCCCGACGGCAAGGCAGCGCTCTGGCTGACGCTGCCAGGCGACAGCACCGGAAATGGCATTCGCTTTGGCCCCGACGAAACCATGTATGTGGCCGATTACGTCGGGCACAAGGTGCTCGCAATCAACGTCGCGAGCAAAGCTGTTAGCGTTTTCGCGCAGAGGAACGAGATGAATCAACCCAATGATTTGGCAATCGCAGCCGATGGCACGCTTTACGCCAGTGACCCAGATTGGAAAGATGGAACGGGCCAGCTTTGGCGAATCGACAAGGACGGTACCACCGAAAAGCTCGCCGACAAAATGGGAACCACCAATGGGATCGAAGTGAGCCCCGATGGCTCGACGCTCTATGTCAACGAAAGCGTTCAGCGAAACATTTGGGCTTTCACTATCCGCGAACGGCGCCTCCAGAATAAACGGCTGCTGATCAAATTCAATGATTTCGGCTTCGACGGTATGCGCTGCGACGTGGACGGTAACTTGTATGTAACGCGCCACGGCAAAGGCACCGTTGCCAAAATTTCGCCCCAAGGTGTTGTGCTCAAGGAAATCGACGTGCTCGGCCCGCATCCCACGAACATCTGCTTTGGCGGGCCAGATGGGCGCACTGCATACGTCACTGAGGCCAAAGAATGCCGCCTCGTCCAATTCCGCGTGGATCGTCCCGGCTTGGAATGGGACCGGCGCGGCCGCATAAAATGAACCTGCTTTCCCGGCGCCAATTCGTCGCAACCGGCGCGGCATTCGCCGCTGCATTGCCAATCGCCCTCGCTGTGACTCGCCGCATCAAAGTGGCCTTTCTCGGGACCGCCTATTCTCATTACGCGGAGAAGCACAAAGTGCTGAGCGCTTCCCCAGATTGGTATCTCGTTGCCTATTCTGATGCCGAAGTAATCGTCATTGAATCCGACGTGCCGCATCACGGCCGAGATGCCTTGCGTGCATTGACTGACGGACGCCACGTGCACATCGAGAAACCTCCCGCTTCAACCCTCGATGACATGCGCCGCATCGTTCAGCTCGTGCGCGAAAAGAATCGCCTGCTCCAGGTCGGTTACCAATGGCGCTATAATCCCGGCTTTGAAAAAATCCTTGAAGCCGCTCGCAACAATTGGCTCGGCGACATCTTTCAAGTCCGCGCGAACATGCACACACGCCTCGAAGAAGATCGCCGCGCCGAATGGGCCGGCCTCCCGGGTGGTTCCATGTTCGAGCAAGGCAGCCATCTCATCGATCCTATCATCCGCCTTCTGGGCCGCCCGAAATCCGTCAAACCGTTCCTCCAGCGTCGCGGAAACGACGCTCTCAGCGACAACAACGTCGCCGTCTTCGAATTCGATAAAGCCTTGGCCATCGTCACGAATTCTGTTTTGCAACCGAACGCTAACGCGCATCGCGCCTTCGAGGTCGCCGGCAGCAATGGCACTGCCGTGCTTGGCCCGATCGAACCTCCCACTCTGACGATCGACCTCGCCAAAGCCGCTGGACCATATCGCGCCGGAACACAAACGGTCGCGCTCCCACCCTATCAACGTTACGTCCGTGACTTTGCAGATTTCGCTGCCGCGGTTCGCGGTGACAAATCGCTGCCTACAAGCCTCGATCAGGAGTTGCTCGTGCAGGAATGGCTGTTAAAAGCTTGCGGAGTCGAATGAAAACATTGATTGCACTTCTGGCGTTAATCCCGTTAACCGCTTTTGCTGCAGAAACGCGCCCCAACATTATCGTGATCGTTGCCGATGATCTGCGTTGGGACGCGCTCGGTTACGCGGGTAATCGGATTGTCCAAACGCCCAACCTGGATGAGTTGGCGCGCAAGGGAGTACAGTTTCGAAAGCATTTCGTCACAAGCTCCATTTGCAACGTCAGCCGCGCGACGATGTTCACCGGCCAATACCTGCGGCGACATCATATCTATGAATTCGATACGCCGTTCACACCCGAACAATGGAAGCAGTGTTATCCGAAACTGCTGCGAGATGCGGGGTATCGCACCGGCTTTATCGGCAAGTTTGGTGTTGGCAACTCGAATTTCATCGCGAGCATGGCCAAGGAATTCGATTACTGGCGCGGTTTGCCGGGACAGGCTGGATTATTTTTCCAGAACAACAACCCCAATACCCGCCACAAGACGGCGCGATTCGGGGATCAGGCGCTCGCATTTATTCGCAGCAACGATGTGCATCATCCCTTTTGTCTCAGCATCAGCTTTAACGCGCCGCATGCGCGCGATCGCCAGCCACGCGAATTTTGGCCCGACCCGCGCGATGAAAATCTTTATGTGACTGCGAAAATTCCGGTCCCCCGAAAAGCGACCGACGAATTGTTCCAAAAACTTCCCGAGGTAGCGAAGAAATCCATGGGGCGCGATCGTTGGGCCTTGCGGTTCGATACTCCCGAAAAATTCCAGAGCATCGTCAAAGATTATTATCGATTAATGACCGGGATTGACCGTGAAGTTGGCCGTATTATGCAAACCCTCAAGGAACTCGGTTTGCGCGACAACACCGTCATCATTTTCACCTCCGATAATGGGTTCTTTTTCGGTGAACGGGGCATGGCTGACAAATGGCTGATGTATGAGGAAAGCATCCGTGTGCCGATGCTGGTCTTTGATCCGCGCGAACATAAACCGCGGACCGCTGAGGCGTTGACGCTGAACATCGATCTCGCGCCGACGATTCTTGATTTCGCGGCCGTCTCCATCCCGAAAGAGATGCAGGGTCGTAGTCTTCTCCCTTTTATCCATGGCCGCCGCGTCAGTGATTGGCGTCGCGACTTTTTCTATGAGCACCACACCATGACGAAAGTCATTCCCGAGCTTGAAGGCGTCCGCACCGAACGCTGGAAATACGTCCGCTGGGTGACCACATTGCCACTCTTCGAGGAATTGTTCGACCTCCAAAAAGATCCCGACGAGTTGCAGAACCTGGCGGCCGAACCGCGGTTTCAAAAGCAACTCAACATTCTGCGCGAGCGTTGGCAAGAGCTCGCTCGGATCTGCAAGTGAGCCGTTACCGATACGGCTGGTGCAGTTCGACTGGTTTGCTGGCTTTGCGCATTCGAATGTTCAACATTTCGACGAGCACCGAAAATGCCATGGCGAAATAGATGTAACCTCTCGGAATATGATGATGCAGGCCTTCGGCCACCAACACAACACCGATCAGGATCAGGAAACTGAGCGCGAGCATTTTGATCGTGGGGTGCCGGTCTACAAATGCGCTGATTGGGTTCACGAAAATTAACATCACGATTACAGCGATCACGACCGCCGCTATCATCACTCCAAGCTGCCGCGCCATGCCTACGGCCGTGATCACCGAATCCAAAGAGAAAACGATGTCGAGCAGGATAATCTGAATGACGACACTCGCGAATGAAGCCGGCACCTGGCCCGTCGCTCCGGCTTCTTCTCCTTCCAGTTTGTTGTGGATTTCGTGAGTGCTCTTCCAAATCAAAAACACGCCCCCTAAAAGCAGAATCACGTCTTTGCCCGACACCGCCAACTTAAGGCCTAAAATCTCGCCTCTCCAGAATGGCTCTTCGAGGTGTGCTATCCAGCTCAGGCCAAGCAGTAACAGGACGCGCGTAATCAGCGCAAGCGCGAGCCCAACCTTGCGCGCTTTGTTTTGCTGGTGCTGAGGTAATTTCGTGCTGAGGATGGAAATGAAAACGATGTTGTCGATCCCCAAAACAATCTCGAGCACGGTTAACGTAAACAGCGCGATCCAAATTTCCGGATTTGTAGCCCAGGTCCAATCCATAGTCGCCGCAGAAGGTGTAGAAGCGGGCCGTGTCAGTCAACTGGAACACGCAACCGAAAGAACCTGAAGGTATTCGTCATCGGCACATTGTTCGTCGCGATGGGGGACCATGTGCGAAGATTAAACGACGCCTCCACCGTCGCGTTGCTCCAACCCATGTCCCAGGATAGCTCAACCCGATCAATTTTCCGCGCAATTGAAAGACGCGGCCTGAACACCAGATTCACCCATTCGGGATGATCCACGAAGGGATTGCGGTTGTGCTGGTAGCGCTCGTAGATCAGGTCGTTGCGTCGTCGCTCAACAGCGTCCACGGGATCGGCTTCGTGCCAGCGCAGGAGTGTCGAGAGCTTCCCCATATTTGCGCTCGTACCGATGATTGTGGGGATCGCATCTGTTAGGTGCAACTGGGGTTCATTCGCGCGATCCCCTTCATACCGCACATCCATGTAAAACAACGCGCGTGCAATGTCGCCTTTGGTTTGCGGCGGCGGCTCCCAGGAGTCGCTGTCCGTCGAGCATTCCAAGGCTTCAGAGCTGGCCGGAAAGCGATAGGACGGCGTGCCTACGTCGCTGGTGTCGAAATATTTATTGCCGCGATCTGCGTTCACGCTCAGGTCCTCCGCACGCAAGTTGAACAGATCGCTAAAGGCAGGCTCGACATTGTCAATGCCATAGCTATTTGCCCACAAATGCTCCCGATTCCATCCGGAGGTGAGGCCGAAGGTATTGGTCGGCTCCGAACGCTGGACATAAGTGAGAAAGACGTTTGCCGGATTCTGCG
>DATENK010000406.1:0-8299 GCA_035275085.1 Verrucomicrobiia bacterium
GGACCTCCGTGATTATGGTCATTCAGACCGGGGACGCGGGTACGCCGACGCCCTTGAGCGGTCTGTCGTTCGACCCTCCGCGAATTCCACCGCTAACGCCGGATCCGTATTTTTCACGCGACCGAGATTGGGTTGAGATCGGCACTTTCGGTGGCGAACTTGCGTTGCGAGTCGGCATCCAGACCTATGCCCAGCGCGCACGTTACCAGTGGCAAAAGGACGGACGGGACATCCCGGGCGCTTCAGGAGAGATTGTGCGCACGAACTTTTACCCAGCGTATGGTGTGGCAACGTTACTCCTTAGTAATTTACAGATTACCGATGCGGCAAGCTATCGCGTGCGGGTCGAACCAGCCCAGGACGCGCCGGTAAGCGGCACCGCATTGGTGGCCCTTACGGAACCCGCCAGCGGACGTTTCCTGTGCCCGACGTTGCGCGAAAGCACATGGCAGACGCAGTTGCGGGGCGGCATTGGTCAACGTTACGCCATTCAGTTTTCAAGCGACCTGCTGCATTGGGAAACCATCTCGACCGCTACCAACTTGCAGGGAAGCGTTGCATTGCAATGCGCGCCACGAAACAAAAGTGGCAACGGCTTCTATCGCGCGGTGTTGATCCCATGAATACAGCGTCCGCCTTCAGTGACGCAGATGACTAGCTGCGCGGGCGGTGTGTCTCGACGCGGAAGGAGGCGAGGAATCGGCCGTAAAGCAGGTGGAGGTCCGGCATGCGAACCCCCGGGGCGCGCAGAATGAATTCCGCAGTGCCGCCCGGCACCGCGATGATCCCATACCGAATTTTGACTTTCCCTTTGTCGGCCGCCTTTTGGTCGAGCACGTAACCACGGCCGATCTGGTCGGCGGCGTAGCAATTGAATTCATCCACGATGGTGGCGTTTGGAAAACGCTGCAACACTGCTTCGTGAGAATCCTTGCCACCAGCGGCTCCAATACCTTCCTGGACTTTGAAAGTCAGGCTTGCGTCCAACTCCGGCGAAATGAATACGACCTCCCGGCGGTCCAGCTTTGCCTCCGGTTTCCAACCACCGGGACCGATAAAACTATACTTGTTGGTGCCGAGCACGCAAAGGTAGCCGGACACTTCGCCGCGCTCGGGGATTTCGACGCGCGTTGCGAACATCTTCTGCACGTCAGCCGCGCCAAGCGCCATCGGCAAGGTGGCCAGCAGAAGCGATTGCCAAAACAATTTCATGACTTCGACTGCGCCTTGATCGCGCGCCAATCGCTGCGGAAAACCGTCCTTGCAGCGGGCATGGCGGGCGGAATGCCGGCGGCGTCCGCGAGCTTGGCGTTGTAGCTCCATGCCCGCGTTGGCGGCGCATAAACGTTGGGACCGCCCCACGGCGCATCGGAAATCTTGCTATAATACAGCACGAGGATCGAACCCTTGAATGTGAGTAGCTTTCCGGTCCAGTCCTCTAAAAGGCGCACGGAGTTTTCCGCGCCACCGCTATAGGAGCCACCACTCGTCGGGACAATTCCCGTAATGATCACAGCGTTTACCGTCGTATCGACTGCCTTGCGGAAAGATAAACTTTGCCCGCCGTTCGCATCGACCCAATTCGCGGAAAGGAGGGTGACGGCATCCGCAGCGATGCAGGCGGGCACAGCAGCGGTATTGTACGCACCCTGAACATAGAGTGGGTTGGGTGTGGCGATAGTCAAGCCTGCCGCCGGCAGGCTCGCACCATTGCGCAAGCGAACCACGCCGGGCGCAACGGTGGTGCTTTGCACGACGCCGCCAATCACGGTTGTCGCGCCCTTCGGCGCCTTATCATCGTTGCCTTTACCGTTGTTATTATCGAGCGGATTACCGTCCTTGTCCTTATCCTTGTCCTTGTCTTTATCCTTATCTTTATCTTTATCTTTATCCTTGTCAGTGGTGCTGTCGCCTTTGCCGTCATCACCTAGATCAAGGATCCACAAAGTCTTTGCGGGTCGCCCCAGGAGTCGCGTCAGCTCAGCGTAGTTCACCGCGAATTGAGCGAGGTCAACCTCGGTCACCTTCAAGTCCTTGCATTCGCGCTGATCGTAGAAACCCTGCGTCGCTCTCACGACAACACCGCGCGACGCGAGCCAAGGCACGCTCACCGTGCCGCCATTGTACGGACCACTGCGGCCTGTCACGACGTCGTTCGACACCACAATCACAAGATCCGCTTTATTGTAAAAACGCTCTTGCGCAATCAGTGACGTGGGATTTTCCAAAAGCGCCGGCGGTTGCAGAATCTCACGCAACTGCAGCGGGCCGGCATTCGTTCCGATTGCTAAATTCAAGGTATTAAGACCGGTTTCCCGCTCGGCGCGATAACTTACTTTGGCCGGCACCCGCGTTACCGGGTCTGCGGGGTGTTTGTTATTGAAGATGCGCCGCGAGGCGGTGACGTGATTTTGGAACGTCAGTTCAATCCCCGGACTTAAGTACATATTTGCGTTGCAATGCACGCGACCATTGAGGTTAAAACCCGCGGCCGACGGGTTGAACTCCATGTCCGGCACGTAAAAGAACTGAAATTGGCACAGGGGCACCGATGCGATCTGGACGTCTTGCCTGACGCCCGAAACAATCCGATAGGAACGCTCCTTTTCGCGGACATTCGAGATCACGCGGTAATCCGCCGCGTAACCGCGGAGTCCAGGGAACTTGGCGCCCAGGTCGCGGTAGCTCCACGCCGAAACGCATTCCACATCCGTGCGGTTCAGTTGACCGAGCGCATCCGTGAAATCGAATTTTTTCCATCGCTTCATCGAATCTGTGGAACCGGAACCGGAACCGGAATTCGGCGAGCCCGGACCTGAGTTATTCACGACGGTGGTAGTCAGACTTGCGGTCAAGTCCTCGGGCGCGGGAATCATGGCCGTGTAGGCTGCCACGCTGCTTTGCACCTGCGCCTCGCCACCGGCCATGAAATCCTTCGTGATGCGCGTGACGACTTTCTCAGTCGCTGTCGCGGCTGTTGCGATCGACGTTTCGTACTGGAGCACCCGGCGCGTCAGGTTCGTCTGTGAAGCTGTGTAAAAAAGGACCCCGCCAATCAATACACTGGCGCCGGCAGCGATCACCAGCGTCACAATCAGTGACAACCCGCGTTCCGCGTTTTTGGTTGTGCTCAAGCTTTTCATGCTCAAAGTGTGCGTTGCGCCATCTTTGTGGTGACACGAAACGATTGATAGTACTGCCCGGGCCCAACGCGCACGCCCGGGCCTTCAATCTCGGCAAAGTCCAGAGTAAGTCCGATCACGCAATTATTTTGCTTGCTGGTGATCACGTTCCCTTGAAAATCCTCCATCCGGAAAACCACACTGTTAATTATTTCTTTTGCCACGGCCGTAGGAACAGTCGAACCGTTGGTCATGTACTTCAGCTTCTTGTCACCCGTATCCAGGTAATACCGCACAAAGGAATTGGTGTCTGTGGTCAAATGAATTTGCAACGCGTTGCCCTGCTGTGGCGTATCAAGCGGCGCTTCGGAAAACGAGCTGAAGCTCCCGTTTCCAACGCGCAGGATCCGGGCTGAGTGCACGCTGCTGCTGACCAACCGGATCACCTGGCGGGTCTTGTCTGCGCTGTGGATTTTCGCCTGGGTGATCTGCCACATTCTATTCGCGAAAAAGAGCGCCGACAACAGCATCGTGCCGACGATCGCCGCGAGCGCCGAGACGACGAGCAACTCGGTAAACGTGAAGGCACCGACAGAGCTGAGATGTCGCGCCTTCGGATCGTGCGCAAACAGGCTCATTGATCAGGACTGCGATACATGACGACGGAATTCGTGAACGGCCCGCGCTCCGGCAAACTCCATACGCATTCCACCTGCACCATCTTCAAGGGCGGCGCATCTGCCACCTGCGTGATGGTGACACGGTTCGTGCCGTAGAGCATGGCGCCGCCGACCACCGGAACATACAGAGGCACAACCTGCGTCGGGAAATTGTTGTTCAGCAGTTCGTCAATCGCCGGAGTTGCAGCCGTGTCCCACTTCGCCGCGCGGGTCTGCTCCATGCGCGCACCCGCAGCGGCGTCCGCCGCAGTGGCATGCGAAATCCAATCCGCGCTCCGCGCCGACAACACGCTGCTCGACACCACCGCCGCGACGCTCATAGCACCAATCGCGATAGAGATAACCACCTCAGAGAGGGCGATGCCCCGGAGGCGCTGCAAATGGTTGGCGGCGATTCTCATAAAACTGACTTTTGACCAGCAGAATTATTAGCAGCCGGCCTGCCATGCGCTCGCTTGGCGCCTCCGGGAAAATACGGTTCCCGTAACCCGTTGTCTTTCAGGCTTCCACACCGAACAACTTTGAGTCAGACACGATCCGTTTCTGTGCAGTCCTGCTCCAATTCAGGACATCGTGTCCAAAATCAGGTCAGGACAGTCACGCCGCTCCGACCAAATTCACTGCCTCGAGGGGTCATTACCTCCTTTGCCCGCGGCGTGAAGCGGCGTTAGCGTGGCGCTGAACGAGGGTTTCGCCCTTCGAGTCAACAACGCGAAAGGAGCTTATTATGATTAAGAACACACTTATTATCACCATACTGTCCGCCGCCATCCCGCTTTTGGCACAGGATCAGCAATCGCAACAGAATCAACAGCAATCGCAGCAGCAATCGGCATCCTCGGAAAAATCTCAGCAGGATTTGAAAGTTTCGGACCAGGACATGAAGCACCAGGTCACGGACGCGAATAAAGCGAGCAAGCTGATCGGCATGCAGGTCAAAAACAAACAGGACGAAGACCTTGGCAAAATCAAGGATGTCGTCATTGATTTCCAATCCGGCAAAGTCGCTTACGCCGTTCTGTCCTCGGGGGGTCCGTTCGGCGGGAAATTGGGGATTGGCGGTAAGATGGTAGCCGTGCCGATTCAGGCGCTCACCTTACAGCCCGGCGCAAAAGCTATCGTCGTCGATCTCCCGAAACAGCAACTTAGCCAGGCACAGGGATTCAGTGAACAGAACTGGCCTGACCTCAATGCCGCCGAGAAAGGCCAAACCGTCGGGTTGAGCAGCACCGCTCAGGGTGGGACGGGCTCACAATCGCAGCAGTCCTCCGAATCCAAGAGCACGGAGCAACAGGACGAAAACAAACAATAACACCGCATTTTAAAGCAAAAAGCGCGCGGCGGTTACTTCCGCCGCGCGTTTTCGCGTTCAAAAATAGACTTATGCCGCTTTGCGCCCGAACCAGGACTGCATAAAGCCTTTGCTGGTGTTGGCGGTTTGCGCCACTTTGAGCTGCCCGAGAATCGATTGCAGCGAAATGAATAGTTTGTGCCACTGGTTCTCCACGTTGCGCAGCGCGTTTTCGTTGAGTTCGCTCAGGAACCGCAACGACGGACCGGATGCGATCAGATTGTGAACGTCTTCCCGCGTCACTGCGCCGCAATCGATCGCTGAGAGGATCAATTCAAGCTCCTGCGTCAGCACGCTCTTGAGTTCGAGGAATTGGTTCTCGTCCTCCGGCGAAAACTTCTTCGTCCGCGCGGTGGACATGAAAGTGTTGTACTGCTTCCAGCATTCGAGATAGTTCTCGAGGCGGAGGATCACTTGTTCGACATTGGTTTTGCTCATGGGAGAATCTCCATTACGTGCGTTTGACAGGTTGTTGGGTACCGGCTTGCGGCATTAGAAAGACAATCGCGCCCCCGCGCAGCTCGCGCGCCAGAATTTTCAGCGCTGAATATTGCATCACAATTTCCGAGAGTTGCACGTGCGACCGTTCCGCGCCCCGGAAACACGTGAGAACTTGCTTGCCGATTTCCAGAATGAAGTGTTCCGGAAAGGACTGCGGCAAGGTGGAGGTCATGATCTTGCCCTCGCGGTCCATCGTGAAGCTGCCGGAGGGAAGATGCACCAGGGCCTTGCGGCTGCTGCGCGAGAATAGGTCTAGCAGGCCCATTTTTCCAAAATCTTTTTAAATGTGTCACGCAATTGCTCCGGCGGTATCGTCGCCGGAAAGCCAATGCAGATTTGCGACCCGGACAGCGTCGCCATAGCCACTTTGCGCTTCGGGCCGCTGCCAATCACTTCCTGCAATTGCCCTACTTGCAAGTAATCGCCAAGTTCCTGAAAGTTTTTAAGTGTTTCTTCGAGCCATTGTCCCACCGGCCCCGGATTTTCAATGCCATAATAATCCCGTGCCTTCCTTCCGCGCACCGCCATGGCAAATTCGACCCCCGGCCACTGGGAAATATCTGCCAGCGCGAAGGTCGCCTGGTTACTGGCCGTCTGGGCGGGCGTCTGTGATGCCGCCTCGTCGATTGCCTGAGCGCTATTCAGCAGCAGGCCTTGGTAGGATTCCTGGATCGTGCGTTCGCGCGTGTCATCGGGCGGCAGAATTTCGAAACTGCCCGTTTTCCACGCCAAAATCCGTTGAAAAGCAGCTTCCGCGACCAGCCCCGCGGCTTCAGCGTCGATCACGTTGCCACCTTTAATCCAGATTTTTCCTTCAATCAGCCCATTCGAAATTTTAAGCAGACACGAGCTTTGGGAAAGACATTCCAATTGGATAATATCCACCAAACTCTTGCTTTGCACGCCGCGGAATCCCCCTTGCGTCTCGCGGCTGAGGAGCGATTCGATGGATTCCATGAACAGCCCCACTTCCTGGTCGGACTCCGGCTTGATCCAGTATTGGTCCACGCCCATGGCATAGGCGCGCGTGCGAAATTGCTCGTCCCGCACGCCCGTTAGCACCACCAATCGCACATGAGGGTGCTTGCGCCGCACAATGGAAAGCACCTGCAAGCCATCCATTTTTGGCATGTTCAGGTCCACGATCAGCATGTTGAACGGCTCGGCATCCAGCATGGCAAGCGCCCGCGAGCCGGTGGTGGCGGTTTTCACCTCCGGCATGCTGGACAGGTGTTTGCTGAGCATTTCGCGATAAAGCTCAGTAAACGCCGTGTCGTCGTCTGATAGCAGTATTTTGGAAGCTGCCATATTACTGGGCGGCGCGCGCGAACATTATGGGCACCATAGCAAAAAATGAGCCGACGTGCCCACTTCCAGAACATGGCTTCTGAAGATGGCTCGCCATGTGCTTTCATCGCCCGCAAATGTTTGGCGCCATCAAGAAGATTTTCAAACGGGGCGGGTCCCGGAGCGAGGAAAGCTCCGCCCAGACCGAAGCCGTTGCCGAGCAGGAATCCGTTGTTAATGAGGCTCCTGCTGCTGAGGCCCCGGTTTATTCTGCTGACGATAGCGGTGCCGCGGGCGATAGCCTGCGGGTTTCTTTGAAGGCCCTCGTTCCGCATCTGCCAAAGGAGCTGCAGGGGAAAAATCCTCCACGGTCCGATGAAGCTTTGATCCTCCCCAAACACCAGGTGCTGGAACAATTGGCCCAGGGCGCTGTGAAGGTTCCCTTCGGTCAAGTCCGGCGCATCGCCTCAGTGGGCGTTCTCGCCGGTGGTAGTTCCCATGACAATCGCATGGTGGATGTGCCACTGAAGGAGATTCTGGCGCAATTGCGGGGCGAAACCCTCCCGCGCCGCTCAGATCAGCGCGTAATTCACGTCCCCGACGAGATACAGGACATATTTGGCGCCAAAGGCGAAGCGCGCGCGCAGATGCGCGTCATGCAGAAGGACGAAATCAAACCCGCCGCTCGCTCCGAGCAAGCTGCACCACCACCTGAGCCAACCCCAATTCCCGTTTACCAAAAACCCACTGCCGCATCGCTCGGCTCGGCGCCTTTGCCACAACAGCCGCGCATCCCGGCGACACCCCCGGCGCGTCCGGCTTCGCCAATGCAGCCGATTCAGCGCGGCGAGTTTCTTTCCTTTAATCTTGCGGAGATTTCCGCCAACTGGCCTGAGCCGGTCAAGCGCGAGATTCAGCGGCTCGGCGCGCAGAATTCCAAATGTCTTCTACCCACCGCGGAGATTCAGGAAGCCTTGAAACAAGGGCGCGTCAGTTACACCTGGAGACAAATCAGCGGTCACCTCCAACCAGCTCTAGCGCCTCACTCACAAGTGACCAATGATCAGACGGTCCTCGAATTGCCTATCGCCACCGTCGCGTCAGCTTTTTTCACGCAAACACAGGCTGCCAACGCCGCCTCCGGCGCCAATCGGACCGTCGTCCAACCGCCCGCGAACATCGAGCCCTTATTCCGCGGTGGCCCCGCTGCGCCGCCTCAGCAGCAACAGCGTCAAGCGGCGCCTCCTCCTCCAGCGCCTCCGCGGCCCGCTCCTATTCAGCCCTCATCACAGATGCGTCTGCAGCAGGAAGCACCCTTGCCCGCCCAGCAGCCTATCGCAGCGCCTGCATTAGCACAA
>DATENK010000407.1:0-8284 GCA_035275085.1 Verrucomicrobiia bacterium
CGGCCTCTGGATGGACGGCTTTGCTGAAATGACGCCGTGCGAAGTAGACCTGCTCGCGTCAATTGTGCCGCATTGCGAGCACGCCACGCTCGCGTTCTGCCTGGACCATATTCCTCGGCAGGACGCGCCGTGGCTTTCCTGCTGGTCGGTGCTATCACAAACATTCCGGAAATGTTTTCACGCGCTCGAGCGCAGCAAGCCGAAACTGACGTTGCTGCCGCGTGACGCCGTAAAAAATCGCTTCGCCAACGCCGCTGAGCTTCTCTGGCTTGAGCAGCATTGGAGTCGCGCGATTGGCTGGGCCACCGCCGAAAATGATGATCGCAAGGTATCCACCCCCATCGAGATTTTCCAATGCGCCAACCCCGAAGTGGAAGCCACGTTGGCAGCAACGAAGATTTTAGAGTTTGTGCGTGAGGACCGTGCCCGCTTCCGCGATGTCGCCGTGCTGGTCCGCCGATTGGACAACTACCACGACGCACTTCGCCGCGTGTTCACGCGTTACGAAATTCCTTTCTTTCTCGATCGCCGCGAGCCGGTAGCGCATCACCCATTGGCCGAATTAACGCGTTATGCGCTGCGCACGATCAGCTTTGAATGGGAGATTGATGACTGGTTCGGTGCGCTGAAATGCGGGTTGGTGGACGCTGACGAAAGCGCGCTGGACGATCTGGAGATCGAAGCGATCGCGCATGGCTGGCGTGGCGACCTGTGGCTCAAACCGATGCCACCAGACGGCGACCGCTTCGAGCCAATTCGGCAGAAAGTCGTTCCGCCCTTTGCGCGTTTGCGTTCGGCGCTTGGCTCCAGGCCGACGGGTCATGAACTGGGAAACGCGCTGCGTGAATTTTGGGAGGCCCTGCGCGTTGAGCGAACGCTCGCGGATTGGGACAATCCACTCCACCGCACCGTTTGGTCCGAGATGCTGAAGTGGCTCGATAATGTGGAACTGGCTTTTGGTTCAATACCGCGACCGTTGCGCGAATGGCTGCAAATCATCGAAGCCGGACTCGGCGCGCTCACAGTCGGCGTCGTCCCGCCGGCGTTGGATCAAGTCCTGATCGGCTCCGTGGACCGGTCCCGCAATCCCAACCTGCGCATGGCGATCGTTCTCGGAATGAACGACGACGTGTTCCCGGAAAAACCAATCAGCGATGGCTTGCTGACGGAACGCGACCGTGAAGCTTTGCACGATGCGCAATTGTTCCTCGGCCCGGGCACACGCCACCGCATCGGTCACGAACGCTTCTATGCCTACATCGCTTGTACGCGTGCGCGCGAACAGCTGGTGCTCACCTGCGCGCAGTTCGACGCGCAAGGCACCAAGCTGAATCCATCGCCGTTCCTGGACCACGCTCTGCGGTTGTTTCCGGATCTGAAGATTCAGAATTGGAGCACGGACAATTTGCCGACGCGCGGACAAACTGTCCGCGCTTCAATCGTCTCCGACGAGTGCCTCTCTCCCGAGGTCGCAGCCCGACTTTACGGCCCCGAATTGCGGACGTCCGTCACGCGCATTGAGCAGTTTGCAGCGTGCCCATTTCGTTTCTTCATTACGTCGGGTCTGCATGCCCAGGAGGAACGGGTGTTCGAGGTGGACGCGAAAAAGCGCGGCCAATTCCAACACGAAGTGCTTCGACGCTTTCACGAGGAACTATGCAAGGAAGGGCTGCGGTGGAAGGACCTCAACCCAGACGAAGCACGAGAACGTGTGAGGGATGTTGCCGAACAGCACGCTCAAGAATTTGAAGCCGGCCTATTCCTCGCCAGTGAACGGGATCGGTTTGCCGTCGCGCAGTTGACATCGGCGCTCGAACAATTTGTCGAGAAGCTGGTCGGCTGGATGCGCGATCGCTATAGGTTTGAGCCGGCGCATGCCGAGCTCAAGTTTCATGATGCGTCTGGTCAAATTCCCGCCTGGCGCTTGCCATTGGCGGGCGGCCGCCAACTCGTGTTCACCGGCAGTATCGATCGCGTCGATCTGCTCCCGGCCGGTAAAGACGCCGCCTTGTGCGTGGTGATCGATTACAAGTCGAGCGATCGCAAAATCGAACCCGTGCTTCTGGCGAACGGGATTCAGATGCAGCTCCCCGCGTATCTCAGTGTGTTGCGCCAAATCCAGGCGCCCGCTAAGGTGTTCGGCGTTCACACATTGATTCCCGCCGGAGTCTTTTATGTGAATCTGCGCGCCGGTTACGGGCGGCACACGAATCGAAGGCAAGCGTTGACGGCGGAATCGGAAGGATTCGAACACATCGGCCGATTCGATCTCACACACCTCGAATCCTTCGATGCACGCGCGCATATCGATCGTCGTGGCGAGCAATTCAATTACACGGTCACGTCCAAAGGGGCCGTCAGCCGCCAGCAACGCGACCCCATGCCAACGGACGAATTCCTTCGCCTCCTCGAGTTAGTTGAAGGGCACCTGAAAAATTTCGGCGAACGCATTTATGGCGGTGAGGCGCAGGTGAGTCCATATCGCAACGGCTCGAAAACGCCCTGCACCCAATGCGATTATCGGCCGATCTGCCGGTTCGATCCATGGGAACAGCCTTATCGCGCTTTGAAGGAGGCGCAAATATGAGCGGGCTTACCGATGGCCAGCAGCGCGCCGTCGCGGCGGAAGGGAACCTCCTCGTGCTCGCCGGTGCCGGCACGGGTAAGACCAAAACGCTGGTCGAACGCTGCATCGCGCGCCTGCTCGATCCCGTCAATCCCTGCAGCATCGAAGATTTTCTGATGGTGACATTCACCGAGGCTGCGGCCGCCGACATGAAATCGCGCATCGGTAAGGCCCTTGGAGCGCGGGCAGACTGTCCGGGCGTGGACGAGCAACTCGCCCTCCTTGCGACTGCCGACATTGGCACCTTGCACAGCTTTTGCCTCAAACTGGTGCGCCAGCATTTCCATCAACTCGAGCTGGACCCCCAGTTGGGTGTCCTCGACGAAGCCGCGGCCCGGCTGCTGATGGAGGAAACGCTGGACGAACTGTTGGAGCGGGCGCTGGAAAGTCCGACCGTTCGCGAATTGGCGGAGACGCAGGGCGGCGAATACTGGCTGCGCCGGCTGCTGTTGCGGTTGCACGATTACACCCAAACGCTCGCTAATCCGCAAGACTGGTTCAAGGCACAACTTTCCGCATCCGTTCGCCAATGGGAGCAGTGGTTGCTGCACGGTTTCGAAGAATTTAAAAGCTATTGGATCCCCGTGCTGCAGGCGCAACCCTCGAACAATCCGCGTGCACAGGTGTGGGCGTTGCACTTGCAAAACTTTTTTACGGTGCGCTCGCCGGCAGAAATCGCTGCTTGTCTCAGTCCCATCGTGGAAGAACCGTGGCCATACGGGACAAAACAATTCAAGAAAGCGCTCGCCGGGTTTTGCGATGGCGCGGAGTTCCTGCACTCGCTCTGCGCCAAGGACGCGCTGCGTGAAGATTGGCAATGGACGCGCGGTCACATGGAAACATTGCTGGCGCTCGCGCAGGAATTCTCGCGCGCTTATTCCGATCGTAAACGCAACGAAGCCGTGCTCGATTTCCATGATTTCGAGCAGTTCACGCTGCGCCTTTTGCGCCAGAACAAACCAAAGCCCTTCAAACACGTTTTTGTGGACGAGTGCCAGGACATCAACGCCGCGCAGGACGCAATCCTTCGCGCCGTCAGCAATCAAAATCTGTTTCTGGTGGGCGATGTGAAGCAGAGCATTTACAGATTTCGTCTCGCGGACCCACGCATCTTCCAGGAGTACAAAGCGCGTTGGGCAAAGGAAGATCGCGTGGTTGCGCTGGCGGATAATTTCCGCAGCCGCGCGCCGTTGCTCGACTTTATCAATCCGCTTTTTGCCGGCCTCATGCAATTCGGAATTGGCGGCGTGGTTTACGATCAAGACGCACACTTGAGGTGCGCTCGTGAGCCAGGGCGCAGCCTCCCCGCCGATCCGTCGAACATCGCAGAGGAGCTCGATGGGGACGCTTCGCCTGGCCCGCCGCTGGTCGAAGTGCATCTCATGACCAGCACTGATGAAGGCGATGACGACTCCGACTCACTGCTCGCCGAACTCACTCGCAGCGAAAAGGAAGCGGCAGTGGTGGCGCGACGTTTGTGCGAGCTAAAAGAACTGCATTCCCTCGCCTGGAAAGACATCGTGGTGTTAATGCGTTCGCCTCTGCACAAGGCGGAAACGTACGCGAAGGAATTTGCCCGCTGGAACATCCCTCTCCAAACCGAACAGGGCGATTTTTATGAATGCGCTGAGATTTCCGACCTGCTCAGCCTCTTGCAGGTGCTGGATAATCCGCTGCAAGACGTTCCGCTGCTCGCCGTGCTGCGCTCTCCGCTGGTGGGACTGTCGCTCAATGAACTCGCCGAAATCCGCATGTCCAATCCGCGCGGGCAGTTTTGGAAAGCTGTCGCCCGTTGGCACGAAATTCATCCCCACGCAGAATCGCGGATCTCGTTGTTCCTCAAACGATTTTCGCGTTGGCGGCAAATCGCGCGCGAAACGAGTTTATCGCAACGGCTCGAAATAATTCTTAATGAAACGTCGTATCTCGATGGGTTGCGCACGCAGTCTCGACCCGAGCAACGCCTGGCCAACGTGCGGTACTTTCTAACTCTCGCGGCACAATTCGATCCGCTGCAGCGCCACGGACTGCGACGCTTTCTGCGTTTCGTCGAAGCCCGGCGCGAGACGGACGTGAATACCGAAGCGGCCGCCACTTCCAATGCGGATGCGGTGCAATTGATGAGCATCCACAAGAGCAAAGGGCTCGAATTCCCGGTGGTGGTGGTTGCCGATCTCGCGAAGCCCTTCAACTTTGCGGATTTGAACGGACGCGTGCTGCTGGACGAAATTTATGGGCTTTGTCCGCAAGTGAAACCGCCGCGCGCGAACACAATTTACCCCAGCTTGCCGCATTGGTTGGCCAGTCGCCGGCAGCGCGCCGAATCGATCGGGGAGGAACTACGTCTGCTCTATGTTGCTATGACCCGGGCCAAAGACCGGCTTATTTTGACAGGCATAGTGCCCTCGAATGCGGCTGAAAAATGGCCGGGCGCAACGTTATCCGCGCACAAACTGATTTCATCGCGCAGTTACATCGATTGGCTCGGCCCATGGCTTGCCTCGCACACGGGAAAAGCAGACTGGCTCGATCAACCCCGCGGGCAATGTGAACTGTTCGAATGGTTCACTCACATCGGCCCGCCCAAAGCCGCCGAAATGCCACTAAAGAGCGAAGCACCGAAGCCGCCGACGCATCGGCCCTTGACCGAGCAACAACCCGAACCACCCGCATGTACATATCCGCATCTCCCTGCGACAAAAGAGATTGCCACTCAGCGTGTCACCTCATTGCGAGAACGACTTGCGGAGGATGATTCTGTTGTAACTATTCCACGCACAGGCAAACGCGCGGACAAGGTGTCCGCACTCCAACTTGGGAACGCACATCACCAATTCCTGCAACTCATGTCACTCGACGGTCCCTGGACCGAAGCCGCTCTCAAGGAACAAGCACGGGGGATGCACGAGCAAGGCTACCTTGCGGACTTCGAAAATCTCAACTACGCAGCAATCCTCGCCTTTTGGCAATCGGACCTCGGCGCTCGCATCCTTGCTAACCGCAAATGTCTGCATCGCGAGATTCCATTCACTGCACGCATGTCACCAGCCGACATCAAAGCAACGGGCCTCGCACCCGACGAATTCATTGTGGTGCGCGGCGCGGTAGACCTTGCCGTCATTCTAGAAAAGGAGATTTGGGTGGTTGATTTTAAAACCGACGCCCTATCGGAGGATGGTTTCGATTATGCACTCCGCATCTACACGCCCCAGGTGCAACTCTACGGCCGCGCGCTCGAACGCATTTATCAACGACCCGCTCTTCTCTACCTGCATTTTCTAGCACTAAATCGCACGGTGCAGATTCACCAAACCTGAATCGAATCCGCCTCAAAAATTTTTTCCAGCACCTCGCGATACGCCACGTCTTTCCGCCTCAGGTCGACCACTTCAGCATCCATCTCGCCTGTCAGTTCCCTCACCAGCTTTTCTTCGGCGCCAACCAGTAATTTCAAAACCATGTCACCACCCCGTGTTCACGTGCCACGCGCGCGAAATCCTTCACGTAAATTTTCTTTTGGTCGATCATCGGCAGATAACGCTCAATATGTTCTTCGTCCACGAACTCACCCGCCGCATCATCCAAAATCCGCGCCGCCTCCCCATGCAAATAAAGGCTGACGTCCACTTTCTTCCAGGTCGCAACTCCGGCGGCGATTCGCACCGCTTCGGCTGGCCGAGGGCTCGTGCGCGGATCGCTGGCGATCACAAAGAGCGCTTTCATGTGAAACTCAGGAACCGATCCGTCCCCGCCATGATGTCACTCACGGTCGCCAGCCCGGAAAACACCGCGCTGTCATCGATTGCCATTTCGCGCCTTTGCGCGCTGTAAGCGCACGCAAACAATTGCGCGCCGTTGGCTTTTAAGTCTTGCACACGTGCATCCCGCACGCCTTTCACGCCCTCGTCCATATAATACAAATAGACCTGAACCCCTTCCGCCAATGCCGCATTTGCGAGTTGATACGCGCAGTCGAACGACTTCGCCGCGGGCGGACTGGAAACCATCACGCCCAACTTTTTCCCACGCAGGTTCAAGGCTTGAATTCCAACTTCAGCAGCCGCTCGACCAGTTGGTCGATTTTCATGCCCTCGGCCTCCGCCCGATAATTCAGCAGCACCCGGTGCCGCAACGTCGGTGCGGCCAGCGCGCGAATATCCTCCGGCGTCACGTGCGCGCGCCCATAAATCAGCGCGCGCGCTTTCGCGCCCAGCACCAGAAATTGTCCCGCGCGCAAACCGGCGCCCCAACTCACCCATTGGTTCACGAAGTCGGGCGCGTTCTCGCGATGCGGCCGCGACGCCGCCGCCAACCGCACCGCGTAACGCACCAAATCTTCCGCGATCGGCACTTTGCGCACGATCTCGTGAAACCGCAGCACATCCTCGCCCGAGAACAGCGCCTGAATCGGCGCCGGCAGTCGCGACGTCGTTTGCGTGACCACTGCCACTTCATCGTTTTCGGGTAGGTAATCGATCACCACATTGAACATGAACCGATCCAGTTGCGCTTCGGGCAACGGATACGTTCCTTCCATTTCAATCGGGTTCTGCGTGGCGAGCACGAAAAACGGCTGCGCCAACACATGCCGCACCCCGCCCGCCGTCACCTGATATTCCTGCATCGCTTCCAGCAATGCCGCCTGCGTCTTCGGCGGTGTGCGGTTAATTTCGTCCGCCAGGATCATGTTCGCGAAAATCGGTCCCCTCACGAACGTCATCTTTCGGCCGTCGCTTCCCTCCTGCAAAATTTCCACGCCGGTAATGTCCGCCGGCATCAAGTCCGGCGTGAATTGAATCCGCTGAAACTGCAGATGAAATATTTGCGCAATCGATTTCACCAGCAGCGTCTTCGCCAGCCCGGGCGCGCCGGTGATCAGGCAGTGTCCGCCCGAAAACAGCGCGATCAGGATTTGTTCGATCACCTCCTTCTGTCCCACGATGACCTTTTCCAACTCGCTCTGGATCCGGGCACGCCCGGAAATCAGTTGCTCCACCAGTTCCTGTTCCGAGGGCTGCATATCAGTGTGTCATTGCGTAAAAAATAATGTTGATCCCTAGCGGATACGCTTTCTTCTCCGAGAACTCACGGAAATAATATTCATTGTCGCCTTCGCGCTCCCAGCCATCGCCCAGGTCCGTGTTGTGGCAAATCATCACCATGATCCGCCCTTTCTCATCGAAGACGCCCTTGTAATGAACTTCCTTGGCGTCCGGCAATTCCCATGTGATCCCGTCGTATTGGCTCCAGGTGCCGCGCTGCACGTTCGGAATTTGCGGTTTCTCCTTTAAATCAAACACGCAATGAAAGATCGGATGCTCCAGCGGCAACTCCACGGGCTCACGCTCGGGCAGCACGCGTTTGATCTGCCGATACAAATTTCCGTACTGTTCCTCGCCCCAAAAATCGTCCACCATCAAAAATCCGCCGTTCAGCAAATACCGCCGCAGGATGGCCACCTCTTCATCGCTGAACAGCAACTCGCCAGGCTCAACGATGTAAATGAACGGGTAGTCGAACAAGTCCTTGTCCGTCAACCGCATGTTTTTCGGTTCCGGGTTTACCTTCAAGGACGTCAATTGCTGCAGCCGAAAGCACAGATTCAAATCCGCGTCCGGCCAGTCGGTCGTCCAATCGCCCGATCCACCCCAACTCCGA
>DATENK010000408.1:0-12995 GCA_035275085.1 Verrucomicrobiia bacterium
TTATACAAGTAGCTGCTCTCTTCGGGCGCCTCAAAATAGGGTCGGGCTGCGTCCGGCGTCACCGGAAAGTCCAGAGACGATGTTTGGCCTGCGACCCAGATCGCGCCGTTTGGCTCCAGCCCCACGGCCGTGATTTGCTCCCATGCCGCCCCTCCCATGGATGTGGAGAACAAAATGTTCGTCCCAAATTCGCCGAGACCGACCACCACCACGTCCGTGTTTCTACTGTAAACCGTTGAGGCCGCGCCTTGTTTGGATCCTCCCAGGATCGCTTGACCATTCGGCAGGATTGCTACCGGGCCGTTCGCGAGCAACACATCGCCGCCGAGCAAGGTCGAATAGACCAGTGACGCCCCGTCCGGCCCCAAACGCAAGAGAAAGGAGTTGTAGTAAATATTCGGAGTCGAATGCAGCGCATTGCGCATGGGAAAGTTCGTTGACTCAGTCCAGCCCGTCACGAATACATAGCCCTCCGCGTCGACGAATATTTTGTCCCCGGCTTCCTGTCCGCTGCCTCCAAGCACAGTTGTATAAATTATTTGGCCTTGGGGAGAAAACTTCGCAACCGCGATATCCACTCCGCCGCCTATGCCGATCCGGTGCGCCCCAGCGGGGGCGGTGCGGGTTTGCCCGAGCACGTAGACGTTTCCCGCTGCGTCTGTGGTGACGGCGGCGGCAGCCACATCCATGATGGGCATCAGATCAAACGATGCGAGCGTGGCATAACCGCCGTCCTGTAACGGGTCGGCGAGCACGTTTACGCACAAAGGCGCAACGAACACGGCGATGCAAAAGCAAAATCCCCGGACGAACACGACCGGTAATTATGCCGACTTGGGGCCGGTAGACAAGCCCGAAAGGCTACTCGCTGACTTCGTTCAACTCGCCGTGGCGGACGCGGAGTTGGACGACTTGCTGGCGGACGGCTTTGACCTGGAAGTCATTGAGGCGCCAGTAATAGATGCCGATGTGCTCGTCGCCAAAAGCGAACCGGTAAAGCTGCGTTTCCGGTTCGGTGGTGCGCGCCGGCGGCTCGGTATCCGGGAAGTCAGCATGCGAATCCAGAACGTGCAGCTCCTCGAATTGCTCCACCCATCGCAGCACGCCGTGGAACGGTCCCCCAAGGAATACAGCCAGCTTCATGTTCCGTGCACAACTAACATTATTACTATGCGCTTCGTGTTCCAAAACTCAAACAGGGTATCGGCAGGTTTCCCCCTTATCTTGAAAGACAAAATTACGGCCTTTCCGAAAGGATTTGCCGGGTTCGCCGCGCTGAAGTATCTATTACCTCCACTGCTGGACGGAAGGGTGGCTGAGCGGTTGAAGGCACCTGACTCGAAATCAGGCGTAGGGGTAACCCTACCGGGGGTTCAAATCCCTCCCCTTCCGCCACCCTTCTGCTACTTCTTTCCCAGAAAACAATTGTATTGTGACCTAGTCCTTGGCCGTGGTAATCCGCTGAGTAATGGCTTCAACCATGTTCCATTTTTCATCCTCGTCCATTGGGGCGGAGTTTGGAGATCAGTCGAACGGGCTTCCTGGACCATTTGAGTCATGGCATTGGTGACCGGTCCGATAGCTCTGGCCAGGACCAGGTAATGCGGGCTGGATTTCTGCTGCTCCAGTTCGTTGAGAGCCACGGTCATTGCCCTGTTAAAATCCTGCAAGGCGGTGTCGAGCCTGGCCCTCTCTGCCGCCACGTCGCGGGAGTCGAAAGCATCATTACCGGGGGCGGTTTACGGCAGACGCGAGCGGTCCAAGGCCCGAATATAACACCAGGCGGTCGCTCCACTCATCATTGACGTGGACGGAATCCTGATAGGTGTTCATGAGCTTGTGATTGAACAGAACACTTAGGACAATAGTGAGCAGTTGGAAACCAGCCAGGGCGAAATAGAGCCAGTGCCACCGCATGGAAGGCATGCCGGCGGTGGATGGAGATTTGCGCTCGACGTTTTTGGGCAAACTCATAAATGGCGGCGTTTTTCCCTAAAAAGTTGACGAGCATAACCGATGCCGCCGAGCGGGAGCACTTTGACGGTCGCGACGCGCTCAATAGAACACAGCGTAAAGGGAGTTGCCGAATTGGTCCGGAAGTTCATTGTGGAGATGGCTGTTGCGCCAAGAGCGAGGCGACGGTTTTTAGGAGATCGAGACTGACCGGCTTTTTGAACACGGCATCAGCGCCGAGTTTTCCGGCGACAGGAAGGAAATTGTGGTCTGTGAGATTGCCGCCGCCAGAGACAGCAATGATTTTGATGTTCGGGAATTGCCTGCGCACATTTCCTATGGTGACGATGCCATCGATTTCCGGCATAAAGAGGTCGGTAATCAGCAGGTCTGCAGAATGTTTTTCGAGCACACTCATGACCTGGCTGCCATCCGCGCATTGAAGCACAAGATAACCGGCGCGGACCAGGGCCTGCGCCAGCGTTTCGCGGAAAGCGTCATCATCATCAACAATCAGGATCGAGTGCATAGGTCAGGCAGCTTTGAGATTTTCGTTAGCGCTGGACGGCTCCTTCAGTGGGGGCGCAGAGCCATGTAGGACCCGATGAAGAGCAATCAGGAGGTCACTGGTTTTGCAAGGCTTGAGGAGCATGGTACCGTTCGGATCCGCGGCCAGTGGCCCGAGTTTTTCCTGTTGTTCGGCAAGACCGGTGCAGAGGATGAATTTTATTTCCGGCTTGCGTTTTTTCATACTTGCGAGCGCGGCGGCGCCATCGATGAAAGGCATCATCAGATCGGTGACAACGGCGGCGATGGCGGACTGGTGTTGAATAAAAACTTCGAGCGCGTCATTGCCGTCGCAGGCTGTGCAGACCCGGTAGCCAAACTGTTCGAGAGTAATGCGCATCAGTTCACGCAGAGCAAGTTCGTCATCGGCCACCAGAATGAGTTGTCCTTTGCCGACCGGCAGCTCGGGGGAGCGCGCGGGAGTAAGGGCCGTCTGAGAAGCAGCGAGTTTTGGCAGGTAAACGTCAAAGCGGGTGCCGTGACCGACAGTACTGTCGATATGGACGACGCCATCATGGTTTTTGACTATGGCAACGACGGTAGAAAGACCGAGGCCGGTACCTTTCCCCGGCGCTTTGGTGGTGAAGAAGGGCTCGTAAATGCGTTTGAGAACCTCGGGCGACATCCCCGTGCCCGTGTCGCGGACGGAGATCAGGAGGTACGGGCCGGGCTTTACATCCGGGTGCAACGTGGTGAGGCGATGGTCGACAACGGTGTTTTGGACGAGGAATTCGAGTTGGCCTCCGTTGGGCATGGCATCGCGGGCATTGACGGCGAGGTTCATGAAAACCTGGTAGAGCTGAGTGGCATCGCCAAGAATCGTCCAAAGGTCGTTGGGAAAATTCTGTTTGATCTGGATGGAGCGCGGGAACGTATGGACGATCATCGCCCTGAGCTCGGTAAGGAGGTGACGCACCTGGATAGCACTGCGTTCGCCCTCGGCGCCGCGAGCAAAAGTGAGGACTTGTTTGACCATACCGGCACCGCGTTGAGCGCTGGCTTCCAGGGTATCGATGAGTTTGAGGTCATTCTCGTCGGTAATTTTATGCCTGAGCAGCTGGGCGGCCATGATAATGGGAGCGAGAATGTTATTGAGATCATGGGCAATTCCGCCGGCCAGCGCCCCAATGCTTTCCATGCGCTGGTTCCTCAGGAACTGAGTTTCAATTTTTTTCTTTTCCGCCTTCTCACGGGCCTCGCAGACGGCGCGCTGAATAGCGGGAACCAGACGGTGGATGCGATCCTTGAGCAGGTAGTCGGTAGCTCCGCCCCGAAGACTCTCGACGGCGAGTTCCTCGCCCAAAGTACCGGAGAGCAGAATAAAGGGAACGCCGGGCGCCGCTGAACGAGCGAATTCCAAAGCTGAGAAACCGGTATAATTGGGAATGCTATAGTCACTGAGTATCAGATCAAAGTCGGACTGTTGAAGGGCGCGTTCGAACTCGCCGCGACTCCTGGCGAGCTGAATTTCACAATCAAGCTGATCCGCCTGGAGGATCGAGCGCACCATTTCGGCATCGCGGCGATCGTCTTCGAGATGAAGAATGCGAACGGGTGCAGGCATAGGAATCAGGCAGCCTTTTGAATAGTACCGACGGGCGGCTCATTAAGAACCGCCCAGAAAAGCCCCAGTTGTTTGACGGCGTCGAGGAGCTGGCGGAAGTCAATAGGCTTTACGACGTAGGCGTTGACTCCGAGTTGATAACTGCGTATGAGGTCATGCTCTTCGCGGGAAGAAGTGAGCATCACGATTGGGAGAGTTTTAAGCTCAGGATCGGACTTGACCTGGCGCAGCACTTCCATGCCATCGACTTTGGGCATTTTCAAGTCCAGCAAGACGACGGCTGGTTGGCCGCCCGGGCGGTCCGCGAATCGCCCGCGGCGATAAAGGTAATCGAGCGCTTCGGCGCCATTGCGGGCGACGACGACTTCGTTGGCAAGGTTTTGCTGTTCAAAGGCGGACAGGGAAAGCTCAACGTCGTTTGCATTATCTTCGACGAGGAGGATGCGTTTAAGATCGCTCATGAGTTTTGGGATTGCGGCAATGAGAAATAGAAAGTGGCGCCACGATTAACAGCGGCTTCCGCCCAGGTGCGTCCGCCATGGCGCGAGATGATGCGTTGAACGTTGGCGAGGCCAATGCCCGTTCCTTCAAATTCTTCGGCGTCGTGCAGGCGCTGGAAAACACCGAAGAGTTTGTTGGCGAACTGCATGTCGAATCCGACGCCATTGTCGCGGACAAAAATGACATGGTCCGGGTTTGAAGATGCGAGGGACCCAATTTCAATTTCGGAGGTCTGCCGGCCGCGACTGTATTTCAAAGCATTGGAGAGAAGGTTGCGAATCACCTGGCGCATGAGCGGAAGGTCAGCGTGCACAGTGGGCAACGTATGAACGTTCCATGAAATGCGACGTCCGGCAGCCTCGGGAGCGAGTTCCTGGATCGTGGCCGTGACGAGTTCGTGGAGTTGCACCGGCGAAAGACGCATCGCCGCGCGGCCAGTGCGTGAAAAATTGAGTAGGTCATCAATGAGCCGAGCCATTTGCGCAGCGGAATCTGCAATAACGCCGAGGTAGCGTTTGCTTTTATCGTCGAGGGCGGGAGGCAAGCTTTCCTGAAGCAGTTCTAAAAAGCCGCGGATATGGCGAACCGGGGCACGAAGGTCATGCGACACAGAATAGCTGAAGGATTCCAGGTCTTTGTTGAGCTGTTGGAGTTCAGTGGCGCGGCGTTGAAGGTCGTCATTGAGCAACTCGATCCGTTGCTCGGCACGATTGAGGGAGACAGCATTCCACCAGATCAGCGCAGTGAGGGTCACCATATTGGCCAAAGCGGCGATGGCGAGAGCGAAAGAGGTGTCGTACCAGCCGGCTTTCACGCCCCGCAAAGAAAGCCAGGCAAAGGGCAATTGGAGGAGGAGCGCGGCTGGCAGCAAACGGCGCGCTGTGATCGCCCCGAGGGAGTTACAGGCAATGGGTTGGACGATTCCGCGGTCAGGCCGGGCGAAGAGTAAGCCGAGAGAAAGGATGAGGAATGAAAAGGCAGTGTGGACAGCCATGGGGATGAAAACGGCGACCCGGTAGAAGGCCGCGGTCTCAAAGGCGTAGCCGAAGAGGGCGAGAATGGAAAGCGCGAGGGAAACGATGGCGCAAGAGTGAGAAGCGCGGGTGAAAGCCTGTGAACGGCTGTTCAGGAACAGAATGGCGGCGCCAATGCACGTGAAATTGAAGGCGGTGTTGGGAGCCATTCTATTTGGCAATTGCGTATGCGGCTCAAACAGGAGGGGCGCGAATAGAAGTCGATCGACTTGAAATGGAATCGCGAAGAGATACCCTGACAAACGGAGCACACCAATGGCCAGGACGAGGGCCGCCAGAATTTGCGCCACGGACTCGGACCAGGGCGCGCGCGCGTGGATAGACAACCAAAGAGCTGCGCCTCCGAAAACAAAACCGAGGGCCGTGACGGGGTTCATCGCGACCAGGCCCGGAAGCACTCGCTTTAGAAAATCAATGTGGAAAAGCCAACCAATCAGCACGCAGAATCCGACAGATGCGGCCGTAATAGCTGCATAGGCAGACAAAGCGGACATCCGCTCAGCAAATTGTTTCTTTTGTGGCGGCATTTTCGGTGCGTTCCCAGCCCGAACGTAAGCAAAAAGGGTGCCCTGAAGAGGAATAGAGAGGCCGGAAATGCCACGAACACGGGCCCAATATGTGCCCTTGTTAAGGTCATCCCGATTTGAACTTGAGCGTTCGATGTTCAGTTTTCTCCGTTTCCTCCGCTCCCTCGTGATTCGCGCGCCCTGCCCTTGCGCCTTGACATTCCCCTCAGTATTGCCAAACTGCCGCGTCAATTGGTTCATGGGGCGTTATGTGTTCGTTCAGGAGTAACACCTTTCTTCCGTCCATCATATTCATTGCGCTCTCGCTTTCGGGTCGCGCGCAAACGCAGACATGGACGGGTGCCGATCCTTCCGGCTTTTGGTCCGCACCGGCCAATTGGTCGCCGGCCGGCGTCCCCGTCAACGGCGCCGATCTCGTGTTTCCAGGTGGCTTGCCGCCCGATGACATGGTGAGTACCAACGATTTAACTGCCAGCGTCTTCCGCTCAATCAGGTTTGTTCAGGCCAGTAAGCACACGATTCGCGGCAATCCGATTACGCTGACGAATCGCGCGGATTGTATCATCAACAGTGGGACCAATTTGATTGCCTGTGACTTGACTTTCAGTGGAACACCGTCAACTCCCAATAACCAGTTCCCCTCCATCCGGGGTTTCCCGGGAGAATTGACGGTCATTGGAAATGTTGGGGGTGGCGGTTTCTACGTTTTCATCGATCGGTTGATTATCAGGGGACAATTCACTGGAGACAGCATTCGCATGCAATACGGCAGTCTGGCTCTCTATGGCGATAACCCCCACCCTGTTTCCGTAGAGTTTCTGGGTAGCAGCTATAGCACACTCCGTGTCCAGGGTTCACAGCCGAACCTCAATATTACCACGCTCTGGGAGATGGAGAGTGCCACCTGCCCTTCTCTGATCCTTGACGGTGAGGTGGGAGACATAACGGGATGCGGTCACATCACTCCCGACTCAATACTTTCCGTCAAAAACCTCGCTCACTACGGCGGTTGGGGTGGCCTGGATATTCGTCTCAATGGAACCAATGTCGGCCAATACGGCCGGCTCATTGCATCTGGCGACGTCAACCTGAGCATGGGCGCCCTTATTCCGTCTGCTGGTTTTAATCCGCAGCCCGGCCAGGTTTTCACCATCGTCGAGAAGACATCTCCAGGTCCGATCGGAAACGCATTCTTGGGGCCCGAAGGGACCATCACCACCCTGAACGGAATGCCTTGTCGCATCAGCTACGTCGGGGGCGATGGCAATGACGTGACGCTCACGGCGCAACCCGCCAACCCGCCGCTGACGGTCAACTGGCTCTCGCCCGCCAATGGCGCGACCTTCCAGCCGGGCGCCACGATCTCGTTGCGCGCCCGCCCGGACACGAACCGCGCCATCAGCGTCGTGGAGTTTTTTGCGGGTTCCACGAACCTCGGGCGGGGTGTGTTGACGCCGAACAGTGTTTACCAGTTCCTATGGTCGAATGCTCCGGCCGGCACATTCCAGATGCATGCCGAGGCGGAGGACAACTCAGGCGCGCGCGGTGTTTCAAGTTCAGTCCAAATTACCGTTGCAGGCGGCACCAACCCACCGACACCGCCCACCATTACATGGACGGGCGCCGATCCTTCCGGCTACTGGTCCGCGCCAGCCAATTGGTCTCCGGCGGGCGTCCCCGTAAACGGCGCCGACCTCGTGTTTCCCGGTGCCTTGCCGCCCGCAGACAAAGTGAGCACGAACGATTTAACCGACAGCATCTTCCGCTCAATCAGGTTCGATCAGGCCGGTGGCCATACGATTCGTGGCAACCCGATGGCCCTGACGAATCGTATGGATGCCATACTCAGCAGCGGCGGGACCAATCTGATTGCCTGTGACTTGACTTTCAGTGGCACAACCTCAACCCCCCAATACGCCACAATCCGCGATCCTACTTATCCTGGAGGAGAGTTGACAATAATTGGAAATGTTAGCGGTAGGAGCATCTTCGTCGTCGGGCTCCGGTTGACGATCATGGGCCAATACACCGGCGGCAACCTTCGCACGCTTTTCACCACTCTCACTCTCTACGGGGATAACCCAGCGGCTATTTCCGCGTACATTTGGGGAAGCAAACTCATTGTCCAGGGTTCACAGCCGAACCTCGACATTACGCTCGCCCGTGAAATGGAGACTTTTACCAGCGGTTCTCTCAGCGGTACCGGTCTCATCGGAGACGTAACGGGATTCGGCGTCATCGTTCTCGACTCAACCCTTGCCGTGAGAAACGCCAGCGCGTACTACCTGGCGATTTATCTCAATGGAACCAATCCCAGCGAAAACGGCAGACTCGTTGCCTCTGGCGACGTGAGTCCCAGCAGCGGCTACCTGAGTCCGTCTGCTGGTTTTAATCCGCAGCCAGGCCAGGTTTTCACCATCATCGACAAGACATCTCCCGGTCCCATTGCAAACCCCGTTTTCGGGCCCGAAGGGTCTATCATCACCCTCAACGGAATGCCTTGTCGCATCAGCTACGTCGGTGGCGATGGCAACGACGTGACGCTTACCGCCGTACCGCCACGCCTGAACATCGCGCGGACACCTCAGCCGGCCAACGTCCGCCTCTCCTGGTCCACGAATTATCCGACGTTCCAACTACAGCGCGCGCAGGCCATCAACGGTTCGGCGACATGGTCCCTCCATCCCATGTCCCCTGTTGTCATCGGTAGCGATTACACCGTCACCCAGCCAGCCGCTACGAACCACGAATTCTTTCGCCTGAAGCAGTAGCCAGCGTCCAGGGTTCGCGTTATTCATAATCCTAATCGTAATCCTAATCTTAATCCGCTCAGCTTCCTTCCCACGTCGTAATCCTAATCTTAATCCCCTCATTTTCCTCCTCGTCCTCGTTCTCGATTCTGTTCCGTTGAACGTTGAACGTTGGAGCGTTGGAAGTTCGATGTTCCGTATCTCTGAAGTCAGTCCATCTCAACATCACTGAGCAGCGCAACGAGGAAGGCGCCTGCCCAGGCAAAGAGGCAGACACCGATGAAGAAGAGCAACGTGAGGAGGATGCGCAGCTTCCGCGTTTGAAGAAGATAAATCGGCAAAATCACGGGCCACGCGAAGAAAAGAAGATTGTCAAAATCGTAAGGGAGTGCGCGGCCGCGCTTGCGGGCATCAGCCATCACCCAGGATGCGATGATGAGCGACAGGGCGAAGTTGGCCGGGACTCCCGCGCGTCGTCCAGCTTCTTCTGGAACGGCGCTCAAGCCTCCCCAGACGAATGCGAGGAGCCAAAGAGCAACAGTTGGGCCCAGATTTCCTTCCAGCCATTTAGGCATGCGCGCCATTGTACCTTGCCTGGCCTAAGCGACTCGCGCTCGGCAATCCTGATTCATACCATGATGGAGCGTATCGCGTAAATCCAAAGACCTGTTGTGAAATTCGAGATCATCTCGCGCCTTCGCCCCCGAGCCCGCACGGGCTCAAACACGAATAGCCCCGGGTGAAACCCGGGGTTCCCCAATCACAAAAAACGTCATCAACCCTGAAAGGGTTGAACACCGTCACGCAGCCAACCGTTACCAACCACGAATTCTTTGGCCTGAAGCAGTAGTGAGGGTTCCGACTTCCGACCTCCGACGTCTGCCTTCTCTCTTCTGCCCTCTGACGATAGTCCAAATCGGAAGGAGGAAATCCGAGGCGGGCACGGACTGATCCCCGTTCCCCAAATGCGCGACCTCATGCGCGAAATCCAGGGCAAGCAACTTCGAGTCGCGGCACCTCTGACGCAAGTCAGTCGGTGCAACCGTCTCGAGGATTTTCCGTGGGTGAGCCGTCAATTACAGCGACACGCGTTAATCCAACGCTGACAAAAGACTTGGAATGTTATGGCGGATTTGACGACGGTCAAACCCGGATTAGTCTCTCCATTATGCCTGAGATACCTGAAGATGTTACCGCGGATTTCCTGGAGCCAAACTACAATCCTTCAGACCGCCCAGCCTGACGCATATCTGGGGCCAAGCTCATGTCCGATGTTTTACGACGACGCGGTGAAAATTCTCTTCAAAGCCCTGACAGACGGGAAGGCAAACGCGGATGGGATTGCACGCCCATTCCTTCGCGCCTTTCGCGGACTCCTTCCTCCACGTCAACTGTTGGAAGTTGAGCGTTGAAAGTTGAACGTTGATCGTTGATGTTCGATGTCCTTTGCTCCTTGACACTGTTTTTATAGCCGCTATTATGTTCGCCGATGACCGGGATCATTCAGTCTGAAGGCGCGTCGAAGCACGAAGACGGTTGCCCGGCTATGTCCGCCTATGGTCGCCTATGTCCGCCTAAAAAATGTGAAAACCGCTTTTCTCTGCGTTCCTTTGCGTTCTCCTGTTACGACAGGTTTCGCGCTTATTCGAAATTCCAGGAGGAGCTACGAGGACCTATGAGGACCATAAAAATGTGAAAATCATTCCATGCTTTACGGCCCATTACGGTCGTATGCCGGGCTATGACGGCCTGTTACAGCCCCAAAAAGGAACCCTGGGTTTCCTCAGTGCGCTCTGTGGCCTCTGTGTCCTCCGTGTTAATTCTTTCAGGTTGCACCAACTTGCAGAAAAAAAATGCGCGGACCTCAGTTCGCCATTGTTCTTTGACATTTTGAAGTCAGTGACGTCGTAACTGAACCGTCGCCTTTACCAGATCGCCGGCAGGCGTTTGAGCAGGCGGGCGTCGGCGGGCGGGAGTTTCACGCCAAGGCTCTCACTCCCCGCGGGCGACGGGACGTTGGTGCGGAATTTGCGCTTTAAAATCGCCAATCCAGGGCCAGAGCGTGCGCTTGTTCAAGTCCACTTCCGCGACGCAAATGGTGCCCCATTCCCTGGCCTGGGCGAGCACACTGCCGTCCTGGCCATACACGGCGGTGAGCATCCAATTGCGCGCCACGTCTTCGTACGTGCTGCTGACAACATAGACCTGGTTCTCGCACGCGCGGGCGCGCGCCTGCTCGGGATTGCAGCCCCACACGGGCCACGCGATGATTTCCGCGCCGCGATTGCTCAACTCGCGTGCGACTTCGGGAAAGAATCCGTCGTAACAAATCATCATGCCGATCTTGCCCAGGCGCGTGTCGAACACCGGATAATCGCTCCCGGGCGACATACCCTTATCGTATTCCCCGTCGGGCAGGCAGACTTTGCGATATTTGCCGGCGATCTTGCCATCGGGTCTAATCAGCACCGCGACGTTGAACAATTGATGGCGGTCGCGTTCGATGAGGCCGGGCACGATGTAGAGCTTATGCTTTTTCGCCAATTCACCGAAGTAGTCAGTCGAAGCGCCGGGAATGCTTTCGGCGCAGTCGGCGTAACTCGAGTTGACTCCGGCATAAGTTAAAGTTTCGCCCAGCACCACCAAATCAGCTTTGCGGCGCGCGGCTTCTTCGATCAGCGGCGCGTACTGGCGGCAGGCATCCATCATCGTTTTGGCGTTGCGCGGCCGGTAATGCACCGAGGCAAGACGAACTTTGCGCGGCGCAAGCGGCTCCGTTGAGACGAAAGCAACGTCGCTCCAATCAACCTTGCCATTGGGCGCCCACAACAAATGCAACTCAACCACCGCTCGCGTGGCACCCGCTGGAGCCTCATAGACGCCCGTCATTTCGACCCAGCCGTCCTTTACCGCGCTCGAATCCCCGGGATATTCCGGCTCGGCGACGGGTGTGACGCCAATCGAATAATTCGTCACCATTCCATAGCGCTGTTTGACCTCCTTGCCCGCGTCATCGCGCCAGAGCACCCGCGCCAACACGCTGCGGCGTGGCACGGCGATGTTTTCTGTGCGGCGCCACGCGGAAAAGCGGTAGTACTGTCCCGGCGTGATCGAAAACGTTTTCTCCCACCAGCCGTGGAGGCCTTCGCGTTCATCGGCCCGGACGGTGAGCGCGCCGTGCCCGGACTTGCCGCCGGTTTTTGCGTATTGAAACTGCGGGCGAATCTCGTCCCGGGGCGAAGCGCTCGTCCATTCGTCAGCGGACGAAGCATGAATCTGGAAGGCGGTGCAAAAGGACCACAGGAAGGCGATGACGATAGTCTTCATTTGAATCGGATTACTTTTTCAGTGCGACACTCACGAACTCGAACAACGCCTTCGTCGGCGGATCGTCCGGCAAACCGAGACCTTCGTTAAGTTTCGAGTGGTCCGTTTGTCGGGCGCCGAAGCGTGTGACGGGAATGCCGGAGTCCTTCAACGCGACCTCAAGCCGTTGCGCCTGCGCGCTGGTGTCGGGATGATCGGCAACGTGGAGAATGAGGAACGGCGGGATACCCTTGCCCTTCCCCACGTGGGTAACGGCGGAGTAATCCCGGTGTAGCGCTGGGTCGTTGCCAAACTTCAATCGGTGACCCCACTTCGGCATCGGCTGTCCATGCACTCGCAAGCGGTTCTCGGCGGTCTCGATGATCGCGGGCACGTCGTAGGTGTCGCCATCAACAGGTACACAAGCCTTGATCATTCCGAGCGAAAGACCTTCGGCTTTCAAGTAGCGATCGTCGATCGAGATCAAAGCAGCGAGTTGGGCGCCTGCGGAATGACCCATGACGAGAATACGATTGGGGTCGCCGCCGAATTGCGCGATGTGCTCATGCACCCAATGAACCGACTTGGCGATATCGCGAAAAATATCGATCATCTCGACCTTCGGCAGCAGGCGGTAACCTGTGGAAACGAAGACGAAGCCTTTTTCGACGAAAGCTTTCGGTTTCAGTTGAACGCTCGTGCGATCGCCGGTTTGCCAGCCGCCGCCATGAATCCAGAAAACCACCGGCAGATTCGTACCACTTTCCGGCGCGTAGATGTCGAGTTTCTGGCG
>DATENK010000409.1:0-6332 GCA_035275085.1 Verrucomicrobiia bacterium
GGTCTCGGGCAGCGGCCACCCTCCCGGAACAAGGTTAACAAGTTAACATTCGAGGTTTTCCTAAGGAATTCGCAAAAACAAAGTTAACACGAAAGTTAACAGTTTACTTTGAAAGTTAACAACGGGACAGCCCAGCCGAGATTAAGATTAAGATTAGGATTAAGATTAAGAGGGGAGCACTGAAAAAGATCCATGGACGGTCACCGGCACTGAGTCAGCGGCGCAGTCACCGTTTTGAGGTTAGTGGCTTTCGAGCAGGGCCGGATCTGCCCCATGCTGCAAAAGCGCCTGGATGATCTCCTGATTCCCGGCGCGCCTGGCGGTTTGAAGAATGTGGCCGCCGCGGCCACGAGTTTCATTGACGTTGGCGCCTGCATCCAACGCGGCCTTGACGGCCGCGAAATCGTTCGCGTTGACCGCATCTTGCAAAAACAGGAACGCTTCCCATGGGCTGAGCCCTTGAAGGTTTGCGCCCGCTTTGAAAAACGTCATTACATTTGCGAAGTAACGACTATCACGAGCAACTTCCATGACGGGGGTAATGCCCTGGTTGTCTTTCACGTTAATATCAGCGCCGAGATCGACGAGTAATTTTATGGCTCGGCCGCGCGCGGCAAACATCACTGTTCGGCCGCGCTCATCGCGCGCATTCAGATCGGCGCCCGCGGCGAGGGCCACGCGGATCATGCGTTCATCGACTCGGCCCACGGCGCGCCGCAACAAGGTGTCGCCGTGCCGCCCTTTGACATGCACATCTGCGCCAGCCTTGATCAGCCGTTGCATTATGTCCGCATTCGCGGCGACGAGCAGCGGGGTGTTGCCCAACAAATCGGATGCGTTTACGTTGGCGCCGGCCTTCAACAACATCTCGACGCAATCCATGTTCCCTTTCCGCGCCGCAAGGATCAGGGCGGTGGTATTGTTGTCAGCTTTGGACAAGTTGGCCGCGCCGTTGATGTTTGGATCTGCTCCAGCCGCCAGCAACGTTCGCACGATTTCGGTGTGGCCGCGTTCAGTGGCGAACATCAGGGCCGTCCAGCCGGGATACGGATGCTCCGTACGCGAACTCCATCCCGGGAGCGGTAATCCTTCGCGATAGATTTTCGGTTTGACTGCCTGGTTGACATTGGCCCTGGAACTCAGGAGGTATTTAACCAAATCCAGGTGGTCGTTCTCGGCCGCGCAAATCAATGGTGTGCGACCGCTGTACTTCTCTTCCGCATTTGGCGAACAACCGGCTCGCAACAGCAAGCTCACTTTCTCGACGTCCCCGCTCCGGGCATACTTGAACAGTGACTCATCGTTGACGGCGACCGCTTGCGCCTGCAAGCGGGCTTTCGCTTTGCCCCGGTCACACCCAATGGTGCAGATCGAAGCGCAGAAAAGTGCGACCAAAAGCGCCTTCATACGGTACGGATAATCGACATGGTTCGCGCAAGCTTGAGGTGGACAGCCCCGGCGAGGTTAGGATTAAGATTAAGAAGGATTAAGATTAGGATTAAGGAGGATTAAGATTAAGATTAGGATTAAGATTAGGATTAGGATTAGGGGCGGAGCAAGGACCTTGGAAAAGTTAAGGGACTCGCAGTAGCTCGTCCTTCCATGAAAGGGTGGATTACCTTTGGCCCAGATCGGATTTTTTCGTATGAACGGACAGTTTACAATCTCTTTACCAATTCCTGACAACCTGCGCAGCCCGCCGCCTGAGATTTGAAGCCATGGAACCGTTTCGACATATCATCACCGTTGTTTGCGTCGTCGCTTCTTTTATCGCTCACGCGGGCGAACAACCGCTCGCCAACGCCAAAGGCGCTGGAAATCAACCCATCGCTGTAGAACTGCAACGTCTCCAGGGAACATGGGAGGGAATCATGGTGGGCAACGAGAACAATGGCATCATCACCATCACGATCTCCAGCAATTCACTCCACTTTCACCGGGACGCGAGCTTTTGGTTTGAGACGACTTTTACCCTGCCGGCCGGAACGGACCCAAAGCAACTCCGCGCCACCATCAAAGCCTGTGCGCCAGGACAGGAAAGCAGCCTCGGCCAGGTGGTCGTCGCCATCTACAAGATTGAGGACGGGACACTGACCCTGGTCGCGTTAGGTGACGATGACAAAGAGAGGCCGAAAAGCTTTGAAGCTGCTGAAGTTAAAGGGCTGAGTCGCTACGAACTCCGGAAGGTTCAGCCTCAAAAGAAAAAAGTCGAACCACCCAGATCCAAATGAACCGGAAACGCCTCCTGATGCAAAACCCGTGGGGCCAAAGCTCAAATGTAAATAGCTGAAATGCCGGCAGAACTCTGACCCGATTCCAAGACAACTCTCGGAATTCTCGAGTTTCCCGATACGGGCTTTAACGGTTTGCCGACAAGGTCGATATACACATTAGGTGTGTCATGTATCGTGACCCTCTCAAACGGCTACCGAAACCCGGCTGGCGCGGAGTGTTGCTGGCGGCAGCTTGCATTGGGATCGGCATGTTCATTCAGATGATTACCGGCGGCAACGCGGTCGGCGGCTCAGTTGCCGCTGTCTTTTGTGTAGGCGCGACAATTTTTTTGCTGGGGCCAACTGGTATGTCCAAGCCGAGCGTGTTGGATGCGCCGCCCACAGCAGCGAGGCAGCGGTTGCTCGCATGGGTGTTTACGGCCCTGGCAATTGCCGCCGGCCTGGCCGCGGTTCTTATTCCGTGGGAACCGGGCACGGACCTGGATATCCTGGGCGTTCTGTTCCTTATCACCAACATCATTCCGGTGAGCGCCATTTGCGCCGCACTCATTTTCGGCAGTGTCGCGGTGAGCTATTGGCTGCGGGTGCTGGCGGTGAAATAGGGCTGTCACTTTCGGCTCCAATTTGCGATTTGCCAACTGGGGCGGAGAAGGCACTCTCATGGGATGCTGCGCAAGCGCCTCCTATTGCCCTTAATTCTGGTGTTTCAAGTAGGCTGCAAAACTCCGCCCACCGGAACTTCGACGCCCGCAGGTTCGACGAATCAATCGGTTTATCACGCACACGCGCTCCTGTTCGATCTGCTCGGCGAGGAAAAAAATGTTTCGAAACTTTTGATCATCAAGCGGGAGCGGGCCGAGCTGAAGACATTGATCAATGAGATTTCGCAGCGGACAGGAAAAGCCCATAAGGAGTTGGAGCAGTTCGCGAGGTCCGATCGCAGCTTGAACCTGAAGGATCTGGGACTGCCGTCCGCCGAGGTGCTGACTCGAAAAGCCATCGCAAAGACTCGAGCCAAAGAATTGCTGACCGAAAGCGGAAAAGATTTCGAGCTGCACTTGCTACTCACGCAAAACGAAGCGCTCGTGTATGGCGGTCACCTGGCCGCAATTGCTGCGACTAGCGATACCGTGACCAATCGGCATCAGATGCTGCAGCAACTCTCCACGGACATCCTGCAGATTCAGCGCAAGACCGCCGAAATGTTATTGAAGAACTACACTTGGCCGACGAATAAATAAACCGCGCTCCCGACAATTCCATTGATTTAAGCATCGACACCCTCCGTGCTGATGGGAGCATTCCATAATTCCCTTTCGCGAATGAAAAAACCTGACCCCGATTCCCAGGGCCGTTTCCCAGGGTTTTATTACCTTGCCGTCAACAGTCGCTTTCGTAGCATGCCAGAATGTTCCCCGTACAATTCATGCGACCGTTTCTCTTTGTGGTTATTCTCTCATTCCTGTCGTCTCATAGGGTGGCGGGGGCGACGAGCCGATCCGGTGTGGTAATGGAGGAAATATGGACGAAGGCCGGTTCGCCTTATGTTATTGAGGGCGATATACTGGTGGCTAGTCTTGATATCCGCGCAGGGGTTCAGGTTCTTTTCGCGAGCAACTGCGTGTTCGAAGTGGCAGGAACCCTTAAAGCCATCGGATCATCGCAAGAGCCGATCGTGTTTGCACGAATGGAGACCAGCATTGGTTGGAAGGGAATTTTCTTCAATTACAGCGGCGAAGGATCTGAGTTGGGGTTCGTCAATATTCGAGACTCGGTGGACAGCGGCATACGGGTGCTTAATAGCCAGCCGATCATCAGGAATTGCTTGATGGCAGACAACGGGGGCAGCGCTGGCGGCGGCATGTCAATTGTTAACGGTTTTCCCAAGATCAGCGCCTGTATTTTCAGCAACAACTTCTCAGGCGATTCCGGAGGGGGACTATCTTTGCTACTTCAGCCTGGTACAACACAAGAGTTCATCATCGAGAACACAGCCTTCGTTCAGAATAGGAGCGCCAGGTACGGTGGAGGTCTGTTTGTCCAAAATGGAAAACTCCGATTGTCAGGGGTCAAATTCTCTCGGAACGCAGCTAATAATGGCGCTGGCGCTATGAATGCAGGTCGCACGGCGATTGCGGCGTATAACTGCCTAGTTGAAGGCAGTTCCGGGCCTGGCGGCGGGGTTGACTGTAATGAATGCGAATCAACTTGGAACAATTGCATCTTCAGAAACAATTCAGGGGGCGGCTTAAAACATGCGGGATGGCCAATGGCTCTGTCGGCCTCGAACTGCATCGTTGTGGACACCGCGGGGGGTGAGGGCATCTCAATCAACGGAAGAGGTAACGTCGTTAATTGCACGGTTGCATACAACAGCAGCACGGGAATCGGCGCCTGGAGCTCGGAGGGTATTCAAATCCTCAATAGCATCATTTTCTTCAACGCCGCGCAGATTTCCAGCTTTCAAAATTATCCACCCACTGTCTCCTTTTCTGACGTTCAGAATGGTTTTAGTGGGTTCGGGAACATCAACCTAAACCCCATCGTTCAGAGCCGCTCAAACATGATGCTCGTCGTTGGGTCTCCCTGCATTGATCGCGGGGATACCAACTCTGCATACAATGATGTTTGCTTTCCTCCGTCGCGCGGATCGGACCGTAACGACATGGGCGCCTACGGCGGACCTGGAACATGCCGCTGGATTACGGGGGATGAGCCGACTATTGTGATGCAACCCCGACCGGTCTCGAGCTGTATCGGGCTAGATGTTTTGCTTTCAGTGCGCGCAATTGGCGCTGAACCGCTCTTCTACCAGTGGTATTTCAACGAAACAAACAGGTTAATCGGTGAGACGCGCACCAATCTAGTTCGGTTGAACGTTCAATCAGAGGACGCCGGATTTTATTCGGTCCTCGTTTCGAATGGCTTTGGCACGGTTTCAAGTACCAGCGCGCGGGTTTTGGTATTCGACGCTTGTGTGAGCATTGGGATGTACGCCGGCCTAAGCATCACTGGGCAAGTGGGTCGAACGTATACCGTGAGTTCAACGACAGACCTCAACTCGGAAAGCTGGTTGCCTATGGCAACAAATACTCTTAGCGAACCTTACTGGTTCTTTCTTGATTCAGAGTCGGCGTTTCGTCATCACCGCTTTTATCGGGTAGACCTGCAGCGCTGACACTGACGTTCGGCTGATGCGGCCAAATTATACAAGCACCTGCCATCGCGGTCTCAGCCAAACACGAAAAGCGGTTCTTCAACTCGGGCGACCTCAGAAAACCTGGAATGCAGAACTTCACGTCTCCGACCCGATTCTCTGCCGACATTTTGTAAGTGACGCCAGAAATGGAGCTGACGGATCAAACGTCACTGTGACGGATCGTGTGACGGATGAATTTGCAAATTCCCCAGCAAAACCGCGAATGTGACGCTGTGACGGATTTTTCCGGTTCTCCGGATGTGGGCCCGGGCGAACTGTGACATGTAACAGTTATTTCCGCCGATTTCCGAGCCTTAGCGATAATGTAACAGTGTAACAGTTATTTCGGGAAGGTGCTCGCGTGTCGCCCACCCCTCGCGGGAGTTAATTCGTGCGATTCGTGTCTCACCGTCCCTACTCCATGTAGCCGCCGGAGGGCATCTCTCCAAGGAATGGCTGCCGAATATAGCGGCTCAGCCAAAGGGCGGCGACGCACGGAACCAGGCAAACCGCTGTAACGATCGCCAGACCGGCAAAGTCGCGAGATTCCAGCCACACACCAAAAAGCATGCCGAGCGCGCTGAAGACACAAACGGATATGGTGAAGGCGATCAAATATTTCTGTGTTTGCATAAATCCTCCTACTGGAAATGTCGCGCCTTACAGCCGACTTGCAAGTCACGCATGCACCCTGGATCTCCAGGATTGAGCTCTCGGACTACCTGGAGGACCAGGCGAGCTTGCGGCCCGACTTCGTGGCCAGTATCGAGCGCGGCAAGGCCGACTTCGGGAACAGCGGGAAGTGTATCGTTAGTCACTCCTTCCGCTTCTGTGCCCGCCGCTTCGCCTCCAGCAATCGACTGGTGGTGGATGCCGCTTTTTGGGGCGGCGTTTCTTCA
>DATENK010000410.1:0-5425 GCA_035275085.1 Verrucomicrobiia bacterium
AACCTCTTCAGCCAATCCTCATGCGACCCCAGTGATGCCATCCAGCGTGGGTGTGCCGTTGCCATTTTTGGGTTCCGGCCCACTTCTATCCAACCGTAAAGGTCCATTCCGGCTTTCGCGACGCGTTGTCCAAGCGCCTGATAGTCGATCTCCTCATCCAGAATCACTGCGATGCCGCTGTACCGATCCTTCTTCCAGTTATCGATTTCAGTCGGCGTGACCATCCTCGCTTCGAGAAGAATGAGTTGTAGGGGCTGGGCGTTGGCGGCTTTGCCATTCCAAGCCATTGCGGCAACCAGGCCCAGAATGATCGCTAGTGATCGCATAACGCCGATTTAAACAATGCTCGCAGGGAGGCGCAATCTCAGTCGGGGTTTTGGATCGCTGTTGCATCCGGACGGATTTCCTTAATATTGTGGAAGCGATAAATGAAAAGCGGCCTGATTATCTCAGTTGTTTTGGCCCTTTTTGCCTTAGGAAAGGGAACTATGAATGCTAGTGAGTCCAAGCCGGGCTCGACGCAACTCGCCACGCTCGGGGGCGGCTGCTTTTGGTGCCTGGAAGCGCTTTACGAAACCTTCGACGGGATCAAAGCGGTGACGTCCGGTTACGCCGGGGGCCACAAGGAAAATCCCACCTACAAACAGGTGTGCACGGACACGACGGGACACGCCGAAGTCGTCCAAATCGAGTTTGATCCGGCGAAGATCACTTACGAGCAGATATTGGAAATCTTTTGGGACATCCATGACCCCACGACATTGAATCGCCAGGGTCCCGATAGCGGGACCCAGTACCGTTCGGTGATCTACTATCACGACGAAGCGCAAAAGAAAGCCGCCGAAAAATCCAAGAACCTCGCCCAGGCAAAGTTCGGGGGGAAAGTTGTGACCGAGATTCAGCCGTTGAAAAAGTTTTATCCCGCCGAGGACTATCATCAGGACTACTTCCGCAAAAATCCCAACGTGCCTTATTGCGCCTACGTAATCAGCCCCAAATTGCAGAAGCTGCAGAAGAGCAAGAAAAAAGGTTGAATCGCTTTCGCAGCCGGTTCGTCTGGAAACGTCGTAAACAGTTTATGAAAACAGTAGTTGTTTTTGCAATCGTAGCGCTGCCTGTGGCCGTGGCGTTCGCCGCGGAACCTGATATCAGCAAATTACCGCCGCCCGCCGCAAAGAAAGATTTAACGTTTGCCAAGGACATCAAGCCCATCATTGAAAAGTCGTGCTTGAAGTGTCACAGCGGCGAAAAACCGAAGTCCAAATACCGCGTGGAAACGCTCGAGGCCATGATCAAGGGCGGTGAGAGCGGCGATGCGGCAATCATTCGCGGGAAAAGCGAAAAAAGTCCGCTCATTCACTATGTGGCCGATCTCGTGGTCGACATGGAAATGCCGCCGACCGATAAACGTGACAAGTATCCCGCGTTGACCAAGGAACAGATCGGCCTGTTGCGCGCCTGGATCGATCAGGGCGCGAAGTAGCCGCCCAAATTGATTGTCTCGCCTGCTCCTTTTGTCACCATACGTGTGTTCACATGCTTTACGAACGCTGGCGGGAGATTGCGCGCGAGCACGCCCACGAAGTGGCTGTTCGCGATGCCGCTGCTAACGAAAGCATCACGTTCAGTGAATTAGCGCGGGCAATTGACCACGCTTCGCCTCCGGCAGCACAAATACTTTTCCCTCAGGGGCACAACATGGATTTCGTGCGGACCGTGTTGCTCGGTTGGAAGCATGGGCGGATCATCTGTCCGCTCGAGCAAGGGCAACCCGCCCCAATGGTAGACAATGTACCGCCCGGGTGCGCACATTTAAAACTTACCTCCGCAACTACGGGTCCTGCGCGCTTGATCGCCTTTCGCGAAGAGCAGTTGTTCGCCGATGCGCAGAATATTGTCAGCACCATGGGCTTGCGCGCAGAGTGGCCGAATGTCGGCTTCATCTCGCTCGCGCATTCTTATGGTTTTTCGAACTTGATTCTGCCGCTGCTGCTCTTCGGGATTCCGCTCACGCTACCCGGGCCGCCGCTCCCGGAAACGTTGCGTGCGGTCGCGAAGCAGATGGCTGGGTTCACGCTTCCGGCAGTCCCGGCGATCTGGCAGGCATGGCATGAAGCCGGCGCCATTGGGAACAATGTTCGGCTGGCCATTTCAGCGGGAGCGCCACTGCCGCTCGCCCTTGAAACGGAAGTCTTCCACCACTCCGGCGTAAAAATTCACAACTTTTATGGATCGAGCGAATGCGGCGGCATCGCCTACGATCGTTCAAATAAACCGCGGCTGCAGGCGGCTCTCGCCGGGGAGGCGCTCGATAATGTCAGTTTGCAACAAACGCCCGAGGGCCTCCTGACCGTCAGCGGTGCCGCTGTGGCCGAAACGTATTGGCCACAGAGCAACCCTCGGTTGAAGAACGGGACGTTTGTGACGTCTGATGTTGTGGAATTGAAGTCCGGCCAGGTATATTTGCGAGGCCGGGCGACAGATCTGATAAACGTAGCAGGCCGGAAGGTGCTGCCGGAATCGATTGAAGGCGAGTTGTTGCGCCATCCGGCGGTGCGCGATTGCGTGGTATTTGGAATGCCGGATGCTGATTCAGGGCGTGGCGAGTGCATCGCTGCGTGTGTAGTTGCGGGCGCCCCTGAAAAAGACCTGCGCGAGTTTTTGCTGGCGAAACTGCCACCGTGGCAAGTGCCCCGTATGTGGCACTTTTTGGAAGCTTTGCCTCGCAATGAGCGAGGGAAGATTTCCCGGGCCGAGTTACGTAGGAAATTCCTCCAGTAACCGGCCGGGCTGAATCACGTCATATTATTGACCGATGAAATGGCGATTAATAGTGGGTGTCTCGTTGCTGCTGAATGCGATCCTGGTAGCCGCTTACTTAAGCAACCGGCGCGGCGAAGTGGCGCCTGAATCGACGTCCACCGTCACCATCCGAACCAATGCGGTCCGCGTGGCCGATCAATCGCGCTCGTTGCGTCCCTTGACCGTCGAGATGGGAACGAACGCCTTTCATTGGGGCACAGTTGAGTCGCCGGATTATCGCGAATACATTGCCAACCTGCGTGCCATCGGCTGCCCGGAAGAAACCATTCGCGATATCATCATCGCGGACGTGAATAAGCTTTTTGCATCACGCGTGGCGGCGCTTTATCCCGCGCCCAAGGATTACAAATTCTGGCGTGTTCAGGATCGCACGGCCCGACAGGAAGAACGCGCGCGCGACCAAAAGCGGCGCGAGTTGGACAAAGAAAAGCGAGGACTCATCAAGGAACTGCTGGGGATCGATTACGACGTGGAAATGGCGCGGTGGAACGGGCGGCCGGATGACGAGGATTACAGGCACGGTTTCCTTTCGCCTGACAAACAAGAGTTGCTCAGTTCAATTCAAGCGAAATACCGCGAAATGGAACGCGGGTTAATGGGCGATGGCGGGTTCCGCAACCCCGAGAACCGCGCGAAGATAACTGCGTTGCGCGCGCAACGCGAGGCTGAGCTCGCGCAGGCTTTGGGGCCGGCGGACTTTCAGGAGTATCAACTACGCAATTCGTTCACTGCGCGCAACATGCGCGACACGCTGACAAGCTTTGGACCCACCGAGGACGAGTTCCGCCAGATCTTTGAGATGCGCAAACAGTTCGACGATCAATTTGGCTTCACGCGCGACGGCGGGGATCAGGCGATGCGCGAGCAGCGCCAGGCCGCGCAGGCGAAATTGGATGAACAACTCCGCGCTGTGTTGGGCGACCAGCGGTATCATGACTACGTCATGGCGCAGGACGATCGTTATCGCGAAATGTTTGATTTCACGGACCGTAATGGGCTGCCACGCACGACTGCCGACGCGCTCTACGACATTGCGAAAACAGCGAGAGACGTGCGGCAACAGATCGCAAACAACAAAACGCTTTCGCCGGAAGAACAGCAACTGGCCCTGGCGAAAATCGCCGAGGAAACATGGACGACCGTGACGCCGCTTTTAGGAAACAAGTTCAATTTAAATGACAAGGATGTCCGCCGCTTGATGCCTGAGCTTGCGCCAGCGCAGAATAACACGCGTCCAGCGCGCCCTAACCTCGACAACATGCGTCCAACCGGCCCAAATTTCAGCCCTCGCGCGGACGGTGGTGGCGGCGGCGACCGCTACGTTCGCGGCCGACGACGGCAATAAACTAAACCTTCCCCGGGGTTTCCCCGGTTTGCTTCTTCGCGCTTCTTCGATGCTTGCGCGGGTACTTCCGCTAATGTTTAGGAACCCGCTTCCGCCCGATGCTCATGGCAGAACTCAATTTGCCAGTGCATCTGCCAACCAAAACCAACAACGCCCGGTGCGGGGAGAAGCGGGAAGCTGCTTCCCCCGCACAGATTTCCAACGTCGTCCCGTTCATTGCGAACCATCCGAGCCCGGCGCGCCGCACCATGAAGCGGCAGCTCATCGTCCTAGCGATTCTGTTGATCTGTTCGCTCATGAGCTATGGCGTCATCAACCGCTGGTTCCTGTCCACCGTCGTCGTACAAGGCCGCAGCATGATGCCCACCCTGGAGGATGGCGACCGCTGCCTCCTGAATCGCCTGCGTTACATCTATAGTTCACCCAAGCGCGGCGATCTGGTGGTGCTTCATGACCGCGGCGAAAGTGATCTGGCGGTCAAACGCATCGTCGCGCTGCCGGGTGAAACCGTGCGCGTCAGCCGCGGGACCATTTACGTCAATGGCCGGCCGCTTCCCGAACCTTACCTCGAGAATGGCGCGATGACAGTTCCGCCCAGCGGCAACGACCAATCCTACCAGCTCAATGACCATGAGTATTTTGTGCTGGGCGACAACCGCGCCGAAAGTGAGGACAGCCGTTTCTACGGACCGGTGGGCCGCAGCAAATTGGTCGGCACGCTCATTAAATAACGCGCCATGCGTTTTCACTTCGTCTGTTCAGTCCTCGCACTAGGTGTCGGTCAGGCTATCGCTGAACCCGATCTCAATGGCTTAGCCACACTGCGTCATTTTGATGCGACGCTTACGGGGGCGGGTGTTCCGGTTGCGCAGGTGGAAGCTTCCAGCCCTGGCTGGGAAGCAAACCCCGCGGCCATGGGGGCGAACGCCTGTCACATGACGTGGACATGCAGCGGCGGTTCGGCAACGAATTTTCCGAACGCGCTCGGTGGTGAATCCGGGCATGCGAATGATGTCGGTCGCCTCTTTTTTAGTGTGGCTCCGGGCGCTACACGGCTGGAGAATTACGAGGCTTCGTATTTCGCGAGTTCCATTGTTCCCAATCAAGTTCCAATCGCTGCGAAGATCGTCAATCAAAGCTTCACTTACTTCGCCCGCAACACCCGTGTGGATCGTGAATACGATCATTACGCGGCGCGCTACAATGTGTTGTTCGTGTCCGGGGCTGGCAACGGCGGCTGGGTGTGTTCGCCGAGCA
>DATENK010000411.1:0-4517 GCA_035275085.1 Verrucomicrobiia bacterium
GATTCTCGGCGGCGCGAAGAATGTCTTTGACGGGACGACTGCCGATCCGGATTTTGAGGGTGTCGAAGAAATTCTCGTTGACCACTTCGTAACCAAGCCGCCGCAGACCCCAGGCGAGTGCCGCCGTGAGCCGATGCACGCGCTGCGCGATTTTCTTCAAGCCATCCGGCCCGTGATAGACGGCGTACATCGACGCCATAATCGCGAGCAGCACTTGCGCCGTGCAGATATTGCTGGTGGCCTTTTCCCGGCGGATATGTTGTTCGCGCGTTTGCAACGCAAGACGCAGCGCGGGCCGGCCCTGGGCATCTTTTGAAACACCCACGATGCGGCCGGGCAAGTGGCGTTTGTGTGCATCACGTGTCGCGATGAACGCGGCATGCGGCCCGCCGAAACCCAGCGGCACACCGAAGCGTTGTGCGCTGCCAACCGCGACGTCTGCGCCGAATTCACCAGGCGGGGTCAACAGCGTCAGGCTCAACAAATCTGTAGCGACGATGAACAGCGCGTCGTGCTTGTGGACGTTTTCAGCGAACGCGCGGAAATCGGGAATCGCGCCGTCCGTTGCGGGATATTGCACCAGGGCCGCGAAAATGGCTTCCGAAAACTGGAACGTACAATGATTTCCGACAGCCACTGTAATGCCAAGCGCTTCAGCGCGCGTGCGGATGACGGCGATGGTTTGCGGATGGCACGAATCCGAAACAAAGAACGTGTTTTTGCCGTCCTTCCCCTTGAGCGCATGGCACATGGTCATCGCTTCGGCGGCGGCGGTGGCTTCATCGAGTAAAGAAGCGTTTGCTATCTCAAGGCCAGTGAGATCAGCGACCATGGTCTGAAAATTCAGCAGCGCTTCGAGCCGCCCCTGCGAAATCTCGGCCTGGTAGGGCGTGTATTGTGTGTACCAACCCGGATTTTCCAGGATGTTACGCTGGATCACCGCGGGCGTAATGCAGTCGTAGTAACCCATGCCGATGAAGGACCGGTAGACCTGGTTCTGCCCAGCGGTTTTGCGCAATTCCCCCAGCAAGCCATGCTCGCTACGGGATGCGGGGAGATTCAGTGGTTTGCGATAACGGATTTGCGCCGGGACAGCGGCGTCTATCAGCGCATCCAGGCTTTTGAAACCGCACTCCTGCAGCATGCCCTCAACGTCCGCCGGGCGCGGGCCGATGTGCCGTGCGGCAAAACGGTCAGACCATGCGAACGCGTTAGTCGATTGCGACATGGAGGCAAGCTAAGGGTGACTCAATCCAAATCAAGCCGAGTTTTGGTTTCGGCTCGGCGAAACAGGTCCCTGCGTCAATAAAAAAGGCCCGTGAAGATGGGATAGACGTCCACGGGGCCGCCACGTGGGAAATAGGTGTTTGGAGGCAGCGTAAAATGGCGGGCGGATGGATCGAAGGTCAGAGTCGTTGGTGAGTCGGCACTGTTCGGATCGTAGGCGGTGAAGCGGATTTGGCCGCCGGTGGTTTCGGCGGCATAGAGCAGCAGGGCATGGTTGATCGCAAGGCTTGGAAAGCGCACCACGTGAACGATTTGCGGATGTTGCTGCACGTCTCCGAGAAGTCGTTCAGCCGTGCGCTGTTGCTGGCGGCGCGTGAACGGAAGTATCATGCGCCAATGGCCACGCTGAAAATAACTTTGCCATGCGCCACCGCATTCGCGCTGAAGAAGATGGCTGTGTTCGCGACTGAAGGTGCGAAGGTCAGGATAGCCGGGGATCACGACCTTCTCGTCCTCAGCAGTTGATCTGCGCGGACTGCGGGAGAGCACCTTGCGAACAATCGGGACGTAATTGGTTGCTCGTGGCAAGGTCGGATCAAATCGAGCGTGATCGAAGAATTGGCGCGCGGCGCGGAGAACCACGAAGCAGTGGTGGGAGTATGTCGGCGGCGGTTCGCGTTTCGAAGTGATCGTTTTCCCGGTGGAGGAATCGACGTAGTAATCCCAAACGAGTTGATTCGAATAAGAGAAGGTGTCCGCCGCGAAATTGAACTGCCGACTGCCTTGTTGCCGCGATGAAGTCGCGCAACCTGCAACGAATAACAGGATGGTTAAGCTCGCAATGCGCACCGACGGATTCACGTTAGCGGCTGGCAACCATTACGTCGAACACTCCCGTCAGCACGCGCCCATCGGTGCGCACCTGGACCCACAATCGATAAGACCCGGGACTGGGAAACGCGTACGGAAAACTGACTTCATTAGTCGGATTACCACCAGGCGGGGATATTGGCCCGGCTCCTTCGCGTCGCCGCAACAGTTCTTGCGCAGCCATGGAAATAGTTCCCACAGGATGCAAGTGCGTAAAAACCACTCCGTTCACCTGTCGTACCACCGCGTGACCGAGCATCCCCATGTAAGGTTGCAAGGCCACACGCGCTCCCTGGCGATCGAAAACACGGAAGCGCAACGAGGTTTCGCGGTTGGCAATCAGCGTTTCGGGCGTTTCCAGGACCATGGTGTTTCCACCCATGAGGACGGCCTTATTGCTTTGCGCGCTGGATTGCCCGATGTGCCAGGAATCGTCCGCGTCCAGGGCGAATGGTCCCGCCGTGTTGGCAGGCACCACGGAAAGACAGAAAACCTCGTTGGTGCGCATCAGTTGCCGGGGCGCGCCTACCGGCGCAGGCAGCCGCAAGCTGTCCACGAGAGTTTGAGTTAGACCGTCTTCATGAGTGATGTCCGCGTACAGGAAGTAGTCCCCCGCCGGCAATGGCGGAAGCACAGCTTCAAAGTTCGTTGCGCCCCGTCGGACCGGATGGAGATGAGCGAACGCATCGAGCCTGGGCAGACGCACCAGAAACAGATGCATCAGTTTGCCATGATCCGCCACCAGCGTGTCCCAGGGGCGGCTCGGCTCGCTTCTGTTATCGGGCCGGAGCTGCAACAAATGTAGACTGCCGTTGGTGCGCACGTCGCTCCAGACAGCCACGGGTTTGTGGACCGCGTGATTTTGGAATTCGCGGTCCATCTTTTGCCAGCGAATACTCGCAGCGCAAATTGCTCCTGCCAACAAGAGCGCGGCGATGATCGTGGCGACCGGCGCGCGGTAATAATCCTGGACCGCAGGAGCCGCATCGGGAGCGACTGTGCTGTCGCGCGCAGCCGCGCCAACCAGCCATAGGGCGGCAACAAACAGAAGCGCGCCGGCAAGGATCAGCGCAATGCGCATGCGTGGCGACATCCCGGGCCCTTCGAATGGCGCAGAGTTCAATGGAATTAGTACGCTACCGTCGCCACGATTCCCTTGCACCATCACACGCACACTATAAGAACCGCTGCGCAGCAGCCAGAGGGCGGCGTTGAAGAGATTGGTTTCGCCCGCAACGGCTACCGCGCGCACGGGCGTCGGCGCTCCATCGGCGTCAGCATCCCAAATTGCGGCCTGCAAAAAGATGCTCTTGGCGGTGCCATCATTCACACGCACATCGGCCTGCGCAATGCCCGGCAAGGCAGCCGGAGGACGGATGATTACGCGCAGGTCGTATGGCCCTGCTTTGCCTTGAAAGAACACATTTGGACTTCCCACATGCGCCTTCGCGATCAGCGGCAGCAGGATAAGCGGAAAGACCAGAAAAGTTCTTGGGTTCATCGCTGGATGCGCTTCATCCAATCGCCAAGCCACAAGCCGCAGCGTGACGCCACCATGGCGGACCCGATGGATACCACCGCGCTGCAGAGGTTCAGTTCGGTTTGCGGCGTATTCCAGAATTGCACGCGCGCCGACGGATGGATCTTGAGAAAGAAGGGCCAATGCCGACCGCCTCCAGAGAAAAACTGATTATCGGCAAGGCTGGTGAGCAGAAATTCCGCGAAAATCCATTGCACCGCCGCGAAAATGATAAAGAACCCGAGTCCAAGCGCGAGAGCCCGCTGCCAACCATGCGCCCAACTCACCTGTCGCAGCACGGCATCGATTGCGGCAGCCGGCAAAATGAGCAACAGCGGGAACGGCGGCGGCAGCATGTGATCGAGCGCATTGTAAACCGGTGCGACCTCTGGCCGTGCTGGAAACAGCGGCAGTATCCACACCATCGAGCAGATCACCACCATATAAACGATGCTGGCCAGCGTGGCTGACCATCGGAGTCTTCCTGCGTGGGCTATTGCAACAAGCACAGCCGGATAGGTGGCACACGCGACCTGGTAAAACGTTCCCAGGTGCTGGCGATTCGGATAAATGCTGGTCAAGGTAACGACGCTGATCATCGCTAAAACCACGCCGCCGCTTACGGCAAATGCCGCGGCGCTGGCCTGAACGTTTTGATTTTGCAGTTTCGCGCTCAGCAGCCAGGCACCGATAACAATGCTGAAGAACGCAATGGCTTTAAGGATTTGCGGCGGGTGCCAGATACCTGCTGCCAATCCATAATGGGATTGCCACCAGCGGTCGAAGAAAAACGCGACTGGGAACACCAGTGCGCCCCAAATCGCCACCCATGCCCCAACTGGCGCGGCTAACGGACCAAGTTGCACTCCCGATTCGTAACCGCTGAAAACTACCAGCGCCA
>DATENK010000412.1:0-2261 GCA_035275085.1 Verrucomicrobiia bacterium
AAACGATTCGGAGCTGTAAAGCGAAACTTGCAAGCGACGTGATTCATAAAGCGTCTTGATCCAGAGACGCGCCGCCAGCAGTTGATAACCGCCGGGATGGTTTGGATTGAGTTTAACGATCTCTTTGAAATCGGTTTGTGCCTTGTCGTAGTCGATGTTGTAAAGGGCATCGAGCCCGCTGCGCCGCAGTTCCTCAAACCGCGCGCGCTCTGCATCAGTTAACCATGGGGAGGGAGATTGCTGTGCGGAGACGCTCACGGCAGCCGCCAACAACAAAATAATTCCGAAATACTTCACTCCAACCTCCAATTAACCACGGATAACACGGATAAAATCCGGATTTTTTCTGTGTTAATCCGTGGTAAATGATTCCATGTATTTCACGCCCGATCCGGTGTTGAATAGAACTACCCGATCGCTCTCTTGTATTTGATTACTTTCAATTAATTTCTTTAGCGCGGGCAGACACGCCGCGCCCTCCGGCGCGCAAAAGACTCCTTCCGCCGCCCCGATCTCGCGAGTTGCCGTAATCAACTCTTCATCAGTCACCGAGACCGCCGTTCCACCTGATTCCCGCAGCGCATCAAGTATCAAAAAATCTCCAATCGCCTTCGGCACTCTCAAACCCGATGCAGTTGTCGCGGCATTTGGAAACTCATCCGCGAACCGCTTCCCTTCCTCGAACGCGCGCACGATGGGCGCACAACCCGCTGCCTGCACCGTCACCATGCGCGGACGCTTACTTCCGATCCAGCCCATGCGCTCCATCTCGTCAAACGCTTTCCACATTCCGATCAAGCCCGTGCCGCCCCCGGTGGGATAAATGATCACGTCCGGCAATTCCCAGTTGAGTTGTTCCGCGACTTCGTAACCGAGCGTCTTCTTTCCTTCGACCCGATACGGTTCTTTCAAAGTCGAAACATCAAACCAGCCTTCCGCTTCTTTGCGCCTGTCCACTTCCGCGCCGCAGTCAGTTATGAGCCCATCCATCAACGTCACGTGCGCGCCGGTTTGTTCACACTCGACAACGTTCGCCCGCGGCGTGTCGCGCGGCATGAAGATGAACGCTTCGAGCCCCGCGCGGGCCGCGTAAGCAGCCAGGGCGCCGGCTGCGTTTCCCGCCGATGGCACCGTGAGTTTCGTCGCGCCGAGCTCTTTCGCCATCGACACCGCCGTCGCCATTCCGCGCGCTTTGAAACTCTGTGTCGGGTTCTGCGATTCGTCTTTGATGTAAAGCTCGCGAATTCCGACGTCTGCGCCCAACCGGCTCGCCCGCAGCAACGGCGTCCAACCCTCGCCAAACGAGATGATGTTCTCCTGCGTTTCGACGGGAAGCACTTCGCGATAGCGCCAGAGATCCGAGCGTCTGGACGCGAGCGACTCCTTCGTCAATGTCTTTTGGGCGCGCTCTAAATCGTAGCGAACCATTAAAGGTTTACCGCAGGCGCGACAAAGGTTGAGCAACCGACGTGCCTCGTGCTCCAGCCCGCAAAGGCCGCATTCCAGATGGGTAACATTCATGATTTGACGATTCCTTGAGTTTAGGTGGGTGCAATAAATAGGCCACAGGTGGACGCTGATGAAGACGGATCATCTGCGTTCATCTGTGGCCTCGCTACCAGTGCGGTAACAGCAGGTGGTGTCAGTGGCCGCCGTGGCCGCTATTGCCGTCGATCTGGCTGCGGATCTCGCCGCCTGGCCATCTGGTGCTGTGAACATTCACGTAAGTAGCACCGGCACGAATCGCCGCGATCAGCTCATCAAGCTCTCCAGCGCTGATTCCCCGCTCATTCGCGAGGTTGGTGACATCCACCGCCGTGAAGGAGCCCGATATCTTTGCTGGTGGCGCCGGGCAGGGCTGAGTCCCCGCAGGGCCGTTGCCAAGATTGGTGCAAAGGAACACGCTGATGGGACCAGTCACGCCCTTTTGTCCAAAGTGGATGTGAGCCTGCTGTACAGCGCCTTCAAGATCGTTGTAGGTCAGTTCCCAATCAACTCGCGATTCGTCATTGCTGATTCGCGCGTTGAATGTGCCATTACCGGTGGTTGAAACTGCTGACGGAGTCTCCTCATATCCGGTCAGAATTTCGCTGATTTTTTTGAAACCCTGGCCAAGAACAATCGCTGAGGCCGACACCAGGGCAATAACTGCAATAGACGTAACTAGTCTTCGCATCCCTTTTTCCTCCAAGATTCTTTTTGTAAGTGGGGGGCGCATAATATCACAGGAGCGCCGCAAAGAAGCACAAAGATTGCCAATT
>DATENK010000413.1:0-2549 GCA_035275085.1 Verrucomicrobiia bacterium
CCTCCGCTGACAGAAGTGAATGGCGCGTACCCTGCGTTCACGGAACTCGCGACCTTCAAAGGCACGGGTCTCAATGTGACCTTCGAAGCCACGGGCCAACGCAGCGCGTTTTTGGCGAGCTTCTAATTTTCGAACCAAATCAAAGCATCGCGCAAATGCTCTTTGTTGAGGCGGTGCTCGCCGGGATAGCGTTCGAGACGCACGTTCGAGAAGCCGGACCGAAGCATCGAATCTTTCACACGCTCGCCGTATTCAACACCTGCGATCGGATCGCTCTCGCCGTTGCTCAAAAACATCCGAACGCTTTTGAACGTGGGTGGCGGACGGAACAGGGCCATTCCTGTAGTCGCGCGATCCTCATTGCAACCGCCCATGAAGACTCCGCTCACGCGCCAGCCATCTTTCACCATCGCCGCGGCGACGGCAGCGGAACGTTTCGCCCCGCCGGAAAAGCCGCCGCATGCAACTTTCCAAGTCTTCGTCTGCGGCCACGTTCGTGCCAGTTCCTGCAGGACGCTTGCAAGCATAGCCCAACCATGTTGGATCGTGTCTTCGTTGACGGCCACCTTCGGTCCATCGGCCGCGAGGACCGCCCAACCTTGCGATAGCGCCACATTTGTAACGCCTGGCAGCGCCGAGATGGCCGATCCGCCGCTTGGGACGCTGACGATCAGCAACCGTCCCGGTTTGAGCAGATTGGTGTAGCCTTCCGGGAGCACCAGCGCGCCTTTGGCCTGCCGCGCCGAAAAGTAAACAATCTGTCCTGGGGCTGCGATATTCGTTCCGAAACGCAGTCCCTGTGCGAGGCTCGCGAGCGGAAAGAGAACCAGCAGAATGGCGGCTCTCAAGTGCTGATTCCTAACGAGATATGTTTTGTTTCCAGAAATGCGTCCATGCCTTCGGTGCCGAGTTCGCGTCCCCAGCCACTCTGTTTTATGCCGCCGAACGGGCACTGGCTCGTGGTGGGCACGCCGTCGTTAATGCCCATCATGCCAGTTTCAAGGTCTTCCATCAGGCGGAATGCGCGGGACAGGTCACGCGTGAACACATAGGCGCTCAAGCCATAAGGCGAGCTGTTCGCGCGACGCACGGCTTCGGCTTCAGTGTCGAAGCGGGTGAGCACGGCGATGGGCGCAAATGTCTCTTCGCGCATGCACAGCGCGTTATCGGGCACATCTGCCAGAACCGTCGGTTCGAAGAAAAACCCTTTATCCATCTTTGCGTGTGAGCCGCCCGTCAGTAATCGTGCGCCCGCCGCAACGGCATCTTTCACATGCGCGATGGCATGCTCAACGCCTTCATGATTAATTAGCGGCCCGATGTCTTCGCCGAACTTCAATGCTTTGGTTCGCTGTACGAGCGCCTCAACGAACTTCTCGTAAATTCCGCGCTGAACATAAATTCGGTTTGCGGCGATACAGGACTGACCGGTGTTGCGGAACTTCGCAATCAACACGCCTTCGATAGCGCCCTCAAGGTCGGCATCATCGAACACCAGCACCGGCGCCTGACCACCTAGCTCGAGCGAGAGTGGCTTCACGCTGTTGGCTGCGCCGCGAATCAGAGTCTGACCAACTTCCGTCGAGCCGGTGAATGTAATCTTGCGACAAAGCGTGTTGTCCAAAAACTCCTGAGCGATCTCGGAGGCTTTGCCGGTGACCAACTGAAATACGTTGGCCGGCAATTTTGCGGCATGAACGCATTCAGCAAAAGCAACGCAAGACAGCGGGGTTGCGCTCGCTGGCTTCAGAACTACCGTGCACCCGGCGGCGAGTGCGGGGGCAACCTTCCGGACGGAAAGAACCAGCGGAAAGTTCCACGGACTGATGGCGCCCACCACGCCCATGGGTGATTTGATGACCAAGTGGCGCTTGCCTTCAACCTGGTGCGGCACCATGCGGCCGTATGTTCGGCGCGCTTCTTCTGCGAACCACCGCAGATGATCGATCGAGAGGTTCAGTTCGGCCATGCTTTGCGGCAGCGGCTTGCCATTCTCCATGGTGATGGTGCGGGCGACCTCATCCTTTCGGCGCTCCAGCTCGTTTGCGATTTTCTGCAGGTATTCGCCGCGCGCTTTGCCGGTCTGCTTGCGCCATAAAAGAAATGCCTCGTGCGCGCGCTCGATGGCTTTGACGATTTCGGCGCGACCCACGACGGACATGGCGGCGAACGGCTCTCCCGTGGCGGGGTTCACCACATTGATCGTTTCCCGGGTCTCAACCCAGTTGCCATTCAAATAGAGGGGAAACGTTTTCATGGGCGCTGAGCGAAGAAATCGCTTAATGTTGCGAGCATTTCCTTGTCGCTCATGCCTCTACTAAACACTAGATCGGGAGGCCGCGAAAGTGAATCACTACCGTCCTCCAGCGTTGCTGTCGCATCAAAACGATAATCGCCGGACTCGAACAAACTTTCCGGTCCAATGACAACTCCGTAGTTGTTGCGCCGCAGCAATTCAGCGATGCGGAAGGCGTCCTCGGAATCTTCCGCGATCAACAAGAGGGAACGTTGTCGACGCTCGGCCTCGGAATAATCGGTAACGTCAAACT
>DATENK010000414.1:0-13477 GCA_035275085.1 Verrucomicrobiia bacterium
TTTCGCGATGATTCGCGAATACACGCGTGGGACATTTTCAACGAGCCTGACAACGTGAATCGAAACGCGTATTTCAAGCACGAGCCCGTAAACAAGCCTGAGTTGGCGACCGCGTTGCTGAAAAAAGCATTGGGTTGGGCACGCGCGGCCCACCCGAAACAGCCGATCACCGCCGGGGTTTGGCTCGGGACATGGGCCGATCCGAAAAAGCTTTCACCGATGGAAAAGTTCATGCTCGAAGAATCGGACATCATCACTTTTCACAATTATGCGAAGCTGGACGAAGTAAAACAATGCGTTCAGAATTTGAAGCGGTACAAGCGTCCAATCCTTTGCACCGAATACATGGCGCGGGCGCGAGGGAGCACGTTCGATCCGATCCTTAGCTACTTCAAGGAAGAGAAGGTCGCCGCATACAATTGGGGTTTCGTCGCCGGCAAAACCCAGACGATTTATCCATGGGAGACATGGACCAAAACGTACACGAACGAACCGGCGGTTTGGTTCCACGACATTTTCCGTCACGACGGCAAGCCATTCGATGCAAAGGAAGTGGATTACATCAAGAGCGTGACCGGTAAGACGAATCGGGCCAATTGACTTCAACCATCACTCGCCAACCGACGCTTTCAGCGGATATTTCGGTTTGCCGACTTCAACGGGCGTTTCTTTCTTGAGGGCCTTGATAACTTCATCGACTGCGCGCTCGAGTTGCGGGTCGGCGCCTTTGGCCATGAGCGCTGGATCGTCGATCACTTTGATATCGGGGTCAACTCCGTGACCTTCGATGAGCCATTCGCTTTTGGTGCTGTACAGTCCCATGGTGGGCACAGTGACGCTGCCACCGTCGATCAGGGACGGCGCACCGGACATGCCGATGAGGCCGCCCCAGGTGCGGGTGCCGATCAGCGGTCCGAGTTTCGCCTGTTGGAAATAATAGGGAAAGCAATCGCCGCCTGATCCGGCCCATGCGTTGATCAGCATCGCTTTGGGACCGTCGTGCGCCACCAAAGGCCAGGGCACATTTTTGCCGTCGCGGTTGCCAATGTAATTAACGCGCTTTCTACCGAGCAACTCGACGAAGCGGTCGGGAAGTTGCCCGCCGTTATTGAAGCGTTCGTCAATGATCAATCCGGCTTTTGAGATTTGCGCGCGGAATTGCCGGACCAATTCCGATTGGCCACTGCGCGCCGTGTCGGGAACGAAAATGTAACCTATTTTCCCCTTGCTGAGCTCGTCCACTTTTCGGCGATTGGATTCAATCCACGCCAAATGCCGCAGCCGCGATTCGCGCGCCAGAGTTTGGACAAGCACGTCGCGCGCACCTTCGCTTGTCGCTTTATCGTTGACCGTGATCATCACTGGCTTATCGGCGAGGCCTTGGAACGCCGCCCACGGTTCGAGGGTGACATCCAGGGGCAACCCATTGACCGCCAGCAAGTAATCGCCTTCCTTAACATCCACGCCAGGTTGGCGCAATGGGGAGCGCACGTCGTCCCACGTGGCCGCTTCAACGATCTTCTTGATCCGGTACGCGCCATTTTCGAAGGCGAAATCCACGCCTAAATAACCAACCCCGCGGTCCTCAGCTTTTTCGGTGTCGCCACCGCCGCGATAGGTGTGGGAGGAATTCAACTCACCGATGAGTTCGCCGAGCACATAGTTCACATCCCAGCGGGTGACCGCATCGTCCATCAGCGCGCCGTAACGCTGGCGCATGGCGTTCCAATCGACGCCGTGCATACCGGGATCGTAGAAGTAATCACGTTCGAGCCGCCATGCCTCGGTGAACAATTGTTTCCACTCCGCCACCGGATCGATCAAGGCCTCGAAACCGCTGGTGGGCAGTTTCTTTTCCATTTTTTGGCCTTCCTTCACGTCGATGATCGCGTAATCGTCTTTCTTGCGAACGAGCAATTTCTCGCCTTTGTCGGCGAGCGTCGCCTGGTCAGCATCCTCGATGATCGTCTTCTCTTCGCGCTTTTCGAAGTCGTAGTACTTGACCGGCGACTTCTCGTCGGGGAGGGCGCCCGCGCGCGGCAATCGTCGATAAATCAGCTTGCCTGAAACCGAGGCGACGTCCGTGTAGTAACCTGGCTTGGGCGGCAATACGACGAGGCGCGACTCGAAATTGTCGAAATCGATTTCGACTGGTTTTGGTGGTTTTTCTTTCTTCGCAACCTCTTCACCGTCCTCCTTCTTTTTATCGTCGCCGGCATCGTCTCTCTTCTTCTCGTCTTTTTTCGAGCTGGAATCCGATTCCTTGTCCTTCTTCTTGTCTTTGTCACCCTCCTCGTCGTTGCGTGGAGCTAGCAGTGAAGGAACGTCTTTGCGAAGGGAGATCGCCACAAGGTTGACAGTGTTCGGATAAACCCACGTGTGGTCGATGTCGCTGTAAATCGCATCCATGGTACGGCCCGATTGGTAGAACAGATATTTGCCGTCGCGATCGAACACCGGATCATCGTCGTCGTAAAACCCGGTGGTGACCTGATGCTTCTGTCCGTCCTTCGTGTCGTAGATCATGATGGCGGAATAGCCGTTGTCCTGGTCCTTCGCATAGGTCAACCACCGGCTATCGGACGACCAATTGAAACGAAAGCCGCTTAACCGTCCGTGCGTGGTCCACATCTGTTTGTCAATTTGCGTGGTCTCCTGCTTCTCGACATCGTGGAGATGTATTTTCATCGCCTGATCGATGAAGACAATCTTCTTGCTGTCGGGCGACCAAACCGGGGTGTAGCGGTAACCAGGGCCCAGTTTCGTGACCGTGGTCTCGGCGCCGGAACCACTGGCGGGCCTGAGGGTCAATTCATATTCGCCGGTGCGGTCGCTGAAATAAGCAATGGTTTTGCCGTCCGGCGACCATGCGGGATAACGTTCCGCGACACCCGAACTGCGGGTGAGATTGCGCACGATTCCATGCTCCGCCGGGACAGTGAAAACTTCACCGCGCGCCTCGAATACCGCGCGCTTGCCGGAGGGGGACACAGCGCCGCGGCGAACAAGTTTGGAAACGTCCTCGATGCGCGGCTTGAGCGTGGCGCGATCGGTGACGACCTTGATTTCGACTTCATGATGCTTTTCAGTTGCGAGATCCAATAGGTAAAGGCGCCCGCCGTTTTCGAAGACAATGTCCTCGGGACCGATGCTCGGGAAGTGAATGTCGAATTCGTCAAAGGATGTAATCTGGCGAACCTTGTCCTTTTTTGTGTCGTAGGCCCAAATGTTGGCGCGCTTGTTTTTGTCGCGATCGGAGAGGAAATATAAAATTGAACCATGCCACATCGGCTGAGTGTCGGCGGCGTCATTGTGAGTGATGTTTTTTGCAGAAAGCTTTTCGAGGTCGAAGAGCCAGATGTCGGGGTTGGTGCCCCCGCGATACCGCTTCCAGGTCGCGAAGTCGACACTGATAGGGATATAGGCGAGGGTTTTGCCGTCCGGAGAAATCATCCCGAATTCGCCATAAGGCACCGGCAGTTTGACAGGCAACGCGCCTTCACCGCTGGCGGACACATCCACAGATACCTTATAGAGCTTGTTGAAGCGCTCTTTCTCGCTGGTGCGCATGCTGGCAAAGAGAATCGATTCGCCGTCCGGATACCAATCGAGCATGCGATCGGGCTCGCCGTGATACGTAATCCGCCGCGGGAGACCGCCTTGCGCCGACACGACGTAAATGTCGGTGTTCCCGTCGTAATTGCCACTGAAGGCGATGCGCGAGCCGTCCGGCGAAAATCGGGGAAACGATTCCTCCCCTTTGGGCGAACTCAGGCGTTGCGCGTAGCCGCCGCTCTTCGGCACGACCCAGATATCACCCGCGTACACGAAAACGATTTGCGTCGCGGACACGTCCGGCAACCGCAGCATGCGCGCATTGATGGGCCCCGATGAGGCGCCGTTAGTTTGGAAGCTGCCTGCGACGACAGCCGAGCCGCCCAAGCCAAAGCATGCGGCGGCGAGAGAGAGCGTGAGTATGGTTTTCATTGGAGTCCGGGCGTTATCCTAAACGCGGCCGTGTGAAAGCACAGCCAATTGTTGTTGTTTCTGGCACGTCGTTAAGACACAGCTGGCTCCTTCAGAGTTGCAAAATGTCAACGCGACCAGGGCGATTTTTCAACCGTTCAACATAGCAACGATCATTTGCAACCATTTTACGCCTTTTGAGGGAAGAGGAAAGAACACTGATACCCGTTTGCCTAGACGTAATTACCGGACGCGTTGGTTCACCTTGTAATCCTGGACGTTGCCATTTTTATCCAGAATGGCGGAAAGAATTTGCATGTCCCTGGAGTTGATCGAGGCTATTCGGGCGTAGAGCCAACTGAGGACGATTTGGCCATCGAAGTTCAAACCTTCCATGACGGGCGGCCCTAACATTTCAAGAAGCTCAGTTCGGGTCGTTGAACCCTTCTTCAGCCGACCGAGCTTTGCGTCATCCACCGCGGTGCCGATTTCAATGTGGGAAAAACGGGAACGCACCTGCTCCGCCGATTCGAAGTAATGGTAATGCTCCACAATCTTTTGCGGCGAGAACACGATATCCAAATGGCGGAGTTCAACTTGTCCCTGGTTTTTTGCGAGTCGCCCAAACATGACGGAATCAAAAGAACGCCTGGCGCGTGTCTGATAATATGAGACCAGCCGCTTGCCATTAGAATTCCGCGTCTCAGCAGCCGGGCGACCGAAGGCTTTGACCACCTGTTCATAAGTTGTGACGCCCTCGGTGATGTTCCTTTCGCCGGATGGCCGCTCCAATCGCGTCGCACAGCTTGCGACGCCTAGACATATAGCAATGAGGCCAAATCTTTGCAGGCGGAACATAGCGGATTGATATCAAGTGAGAGGTCAAGGTTCAAGCGCTCAACGGCTTTAGGGTCGCATTGTTGAGCGCAGCCGCAGCACGAGGCCGCCGAGGGCGGCTGCCGTAAGCAGGATCAAAACTGCAGGTTCGGGAACGGGTTGGATGGCGAGGTCGCCGACGAAGCGGAAACGATCGGTCGGGCCGAGTCCTTCCACCCAAAAGTGGACTTCAGAGGGTGTGAAGTCGATCGGCTGGTTGAAATTGATCGGCATGCGGGTCGTGCCCGCGATGGAATCTGCGGGTGGCAGGCGGACGCCCATGTCGTCGGTGAACTGTCGCCCGTCCCAGAGGTTGTTTCCTAAATACCAGTTCAAGCCATAGCGCACGCCGGTTTCCTCAGACGCGAGGTTCTCAAAGAAGCCATTGAACTGCACCGTGACTGGCGTTTGCCGATCGTACGGAAGAAAGAAATCGTAGCGCTCGCTCGGATCGTCGCCTTGGAAGACCAAATCGAATGAACGCGTGACCAAGGATTGCGCCTCAATTTGAGAAGCGAGTGAAAGCAGAAGCATTACGGCGGGTAGGATGTGTTTCGTTTTCATGTGTAATTCTTTGTTAGACGGAGAATGCGATGAAAAGCGCACGCATTTCTTCTTCGACATGGGCGGGGCTTGAAAGGGTTTGGGCGATTTCGTTGCGCAGGAGTTCACGGTAACGGCGGCGGAGGCGATGAACGGTTACGCGGACAGCAGGTTCGCTAAGACCGAGCGCGCCAGCGGCGTCCGCATACGGAATAGCACTTTTACCAATCATGAGGAAGGGGCTTAGCACGTCAAAGATTTTCGCTTCGCCTTCAGCAGAAATTTCGTCGCGTAGACGGGTAATGACACGTCCGAGAAGAGTGACAGCCCAGAGTCGATCATAAAGTTTATCCGGGCTGAGGTTATCTGGCACCTCGATCTGATAGCGCGTATCGGCATCCTGCCAATCGAGCGAAAGCAACGTGACGTCGCGGCCCCGCTTCTTGCGGTTCGCGCGGTCCCATTCATTGGCCAGAAAATGTTTGAGCGCAGCGAGAAGAAAGGCGCGGAACTTGCCTTTGTCGCTTTGCAGGCCATCCAAATAATTTTTCTCCAATAAGCGCATGAAAAAGGACTGCGTAAAGTCTTCCGCTTCCTCGCGCGTGTGACCTTGGCGACGCACGTAGGCATAAAGTGGATACCAATACGTCCGGCAGAGCTCTTCGAGGGCGGCGCCTGCTTCCGGAGCATCGCGCCGCGCCGCGGTGAGCACCAACGTCCATCGCGTCGTGGCGAAATAATCAGTTCTCAAAATCCAGGTTGATGGGGACGGCGGGCACCTGGCCCGGCTTGCTGTCCGCGGTCGTTGCGGTGCCGTCGGCTACCACATCAAATTTAAGATCATCCATCCAAACATCGCCGCGGCCGGTCAACAAGACGCCATAGGCGATTTGCTCGGCCTGGGCGGGCACTTCGAGCACGATGTCGTACTTGGTCCAGTCGGTCGTGCCTTTGATCGGACGGCCCTGCATGTTATCAAAGGCCAAAGCTTTGCCGCCGCTGCCATCCACCCGCATCCATAGGCCTGCCCAATCCTGGACATTCCGCGAACGCACATAACCGGAGAGGCGCACGCGCTTACCCCGGAAATCTCCTGCCTGAAAGATTTGCATCAATGTTCCAAAGCCGCCGGTCTTCAACACCGCACTCTCAAAATGTGCGCTGCCTTTGCCCCTGTGTGGTGTCTCACGATCGACCGAAGCCACGTACTCCCGTGCGTGGCTGCCCGCGACAAACCAGCCTTTCGGCTTCCCCGCTTGCGCCGCAATCGTGGCGTCAACTAGAACAAATGAACTTAACAAGATTATCGATGTTCGTTTTATTTTCATAATGGTGGTGGTTCAATCATCGTTCGTAATCCATCGGGAAGGTTTTTGGCTTTGGCGGCGTCGAGCATTTTTTGCGCGGTTGCGTCAGCTTGACCGGAATCGACGACCTTTTGCGCCCATTCTGCCGCCTCAGCGTATTTGCCTTGCAGCAGATACAAGCGGGCAAGGCCGTACCATGCGGCCGGGGCCTGGGGAGCGGCTTTACGCAGATAGGTCTCGGCCAAACCATTTTTCCGTTGCGCCAGATAGACTTGCCCAAGGCCATTTAATGCGGCGGAATGATCGGGTTCCAAGTCGAGGCACTTCTTAAAAGCCTGTTCGGCTTCAACGGCTTTGCCGGAATTGAAGCGTGCCCAGCCCAATCCGTTCCAGGCATTTGCGTCGCTGGGCGAAACTTTCACTGCCTGCTGAAATTTGGGGATGGCTTCGTTAAACCGCCGAGCCTGCCAGAGCTCCCATCCTTCCTGGGAAAGCTGAGCGGGATTGCCGCGTTCTTCGCGCTTGAAGAAGTAGGTGGCTATCCAGAGAACGATAGATCCAGCGATCACCGCCAATCCGTATAACACCAGCCTCAGCACTTCGCGTCCGAACTGTCTGGGGAAGCTCGGATTGGCCCGTCTATCCCTCCGCGTTCCGATAGTCTCGACGGCGGTCTTCACCTGGCTCACTTGTTGATATCGCCGCGCGGGCTCCTTTTCGAGGGCGCGCAACACGACTTCATCCAGGCGGACATCGACTTCGACCTTCCGGGATGGGGCGGCGAATTTGCCGAGCGGTAATTCCCCCGTCAGCATTTCGTAAAAGACCACGCCGAGGGAATAAATGTCTGCCCGATGATCGACCGTCTCGGGCTTTTCAACCTGCTCGGGCGCCATGTAATGCGGTGTGCCGATCACATGTTGAGTCTCCGTCACGGAAGGTGCTCCGGTGTGCCGGCCCATTATCTTTGCGATCCCAAAATCAGCGATTTTTACCCTGCCTTTTTTGTCCAACAGAATGTTCTCCGGCTTGATATCGCGATGAACGATCCCCTCATCGTGCGCGAATTGCAGGGCTTCGCAAATCTGTGGCACGATCTTTAGTGCTTCACCGGGGGACAGGCGGCCGATGCGTTCCAGTTCGCGCAGGTTTAGTCCGTCGACAAACTCCATGACGAAAAAAGCAAATCCGTCCACCTGCCCGAAGTCATGGACGGCGACGATATTCGGATGATTGAGCTTCGCCAGCGCGCGGGCTTCGCGATTAAAACGCTCGACAAACGCTGAGCCATGCGGCCCCTCAAGCGGGAAAAGTTTCAGCGCCACGATCCGATCGAGCGCCGGTTGGCGGACCTTGTAGATCGCGCCCATGCCGCCCTTGGCCAACAGGTCGATAACTTCGAACTGGGGAAATAAACGTCGTACCTCCTCCACCCGTGGCGCTTCGAATTCCAACTCCTCGCCTTTTGTGTCCGCGCCATGCTTGAGCAGGCAAGCCGGACATAACCCGCCAAGGGCGCCGGTCGCGAGCGCTATCCCACATTGCGGGCATGTTCCAGAAGTGGCCATAGGCATTTCCTAACCTTCCCCAGAAGCAAAACCGAGAATTTGTTACAGGTATAAGTACGCGACACGCCTTTTGGCTCGCTAAAAGGGGCCTGCGTATGGTTTTCTAATCCTAAGCTCATGTTTAAACCGGTCTGGCGATCATTGCTCGTTCTCTTCGCACCGATGTGCTGTCTCGCCGGCCCCGTGACGAATGTGAAGGTGATGAGCTTCAACATTTGGGTCAATGGCGGGACCAGCCTCACGCGGTGTATTGATGCCATCCGCATGTCAGGGGCTGACATTGTGGGTCTACAGGAATGCAATGCGGCCACGGCAACGACGATCGCGAACAATCTGGGATTCTATTATTTGGGCGTGAGCGATGTTTCGATTGTAAGCCGGTACCCGATCGCAAACACGATTGCCAGCGGTGGAGGATCCGGAGTGGCGATCGCGTTGAGCCCGGGGCAAATTGTGTATCTCTTTAACTGCCACTTAACCGCGTATCCGTATGGGCCTTATAGTATGCGCGAAGGCCGTGACCAGGCGTTTGTGATCAACCAGGAAAACGAGACGCGCATGCCTGGGCTGAATCAGTTGCTTAACACCATGCGGCCCTACATCGCCGGTCGTTCGCCATGCTTCCTGGTTGGCGATTTCAACGCGCCTTCGCATTTGGATTACGCGAGCTATCCCTGGCCGACGTCGCTGGCGCCCATTGACGCCGGGATGCAAGACTCATATCGAGTGCTGCATCCCACCAATCGCACGTATCCGCCGGCATTCGCGTTCGACGAGCCGGGCATCACCTGGACGCCGCAAGTCGCGCAGGAACCGAATAACGCATTTGACCGCATAGACTTTGTGTATTTTTCGAGCGGGGACGGCGTCACGATTCTTGAGTCGGCCGAGCTCGATGGCCGCAACAATGTGAACCCGTGGCCCTCGGATCATCGCGCGGTCCTGAGCCGTTTCGCGCTGACGCCGCCGACACTCGAGGACAAAGCGGCGGACCCTTCGCCTCCGACTGGCGCCACAAATATCGCAGCGGGCACAGTTCTCAGTTGGTTGCCGGGCAGCAACACGGTCTCGCACAACGTCTATTTCGGGACGAGCAGCCCGGGCACTTTTAGAACTAACCAAACAAACACCACGTTCGCCCCCGGCACGCTGGCACGCAACACGACCTATTTCTGGCGCGTGGATGAAGTGAAAAGTTTTGGCACGGTGACCGGCGAAGTTTGGTCATTCACCACGGTGTCACCGAAAATCTTTGAGTGGAATTTCGCAAATGGCGATCTCGCGCCGGCATTGGGGAACGGCGTGCTTTCCTACGCGGATGGCGCGAGCACGTCGAACAGCACGAGCTTTGGTATTTCAGATGGGAGCGCGATACCGCACATGGGGGGATATCCGGCGCGGTACATGCGCGTGCCGGCTTTCACCAGCGCAGCGAATGGGTATCACGTCACGTTAACGGACACGGTGCCAAACGGGGGCGGCACTTACATTAACCAATTCACAATTATTTTGGACGTGCTCATACCGTCACCGTTGAACTGGACGCCATTGTTCAACACGAACCCGCAAAATGCCAATGACGCAGACTTTTACGTTGATGCTAATGGCCGGGTCGGCACAGGTGCGATCGGTTATTCAGCGAACGGCGTGGTGTCAGCTAACGCGTGGAATCGTATTGCCTTCGTCGCTGATCTCGCCGCGGGCACCGTCACTTATTACGTGAATGGCAATGTGGTGTTCAGCGGTCCGTCTGCCTTGGACGGCCGATACTCCCTTTATTCCGGCGTTGATGCTGGACCAGACCTGCTGCTTTTCAACGAAGGAGACACGAGCGGCGTTTACACGCATCTGGCGTACCTTAGCAGCTTTGCCGTCGTAGATCGGACGCTGACCGCAGCCGAGATTCAAAGCCTTGGCGGCCCAAACGACCTCGGAATCTTTGTGCGCACGCTGCCGCCGCTGTCGATCGCGCGCGAAGGCGGGGAGGTGCATCTCAATTGGCGCGGCGGTCCCGGCGTTCGCCTACAACGTTCACTTAGTCTGGCACCGACGAATTGGACGGACGTAACGGGAAGCCTGGCGGTCAGCAATGTGACGGAATCGATCGGTGGAGAAACTCGGTTTTATCGGCTGAGCCGGTAGTTACTCAGCGTAACGGTAAACGCGCGGGGTGAATTTGCGCGTGAAGAGACGGGCGAAAAGAAGGTAAGGGAGCAGGACGAGAGCGCCGCACATGAGCCAGCGCAACGCGAAGCCCGCCGGCAATCCCCAATTGCCGGAGTAATGCCAGATAGCGGCGACTACGAAGTTGATCAGCGCCATGGGCAGCATGAATTTCCAGGCAAAATTCAGGAGTTGATCCGCACGCAAACGGGGCAGGGTGCCGCGGGTCCAGATGAATAGCGCGATCATGGCGAGCAACTTCAGGGCAAACCAGATCACGCCAGGGATAAAATCCAAAAAGCTGAAGGGCGGCAGCCAACCGCCAAGGAAGAGGGTGATAGCCAGGCTGCACATCGCGAACAGCCCAAGGTATTCGCCGAGGAAAAAAAGCGCGTATTTGAAGCCAGAGTATTCGGTGAGATAGCCGGCGATAATTTCCGATTCTGCTTCGGGAATGTCGAAGGGCGTGCGATTGGATTCAGCAGCAGCAGCAATCAAAAACAAAATGAAGCCCGCAAGGCCCCAGGGCGTGAACACATGCCATGTATGCAGAAATCCGAACAGCACGGGTTGTTGTTCACGAACAATATCAACCAGCGACAACGAGCCGACGAGCATGACGACTGTCAGCGCCGAAAGTACCAGTGGCACTTCGTAACTGATCATCTGCGCAATCGCACGCATCGCGCCTAATAGCGAATATTTGTTCCGGCTGGACCAACCGGCCATGAAAACCGCCAGCTCGGTTGCAGCGCCAACGGCGAAGAAAAACAAAAGCCCGGCGTCAAAGTCGGCCACTACCAGCTTGGGCCCGAATGGAATGACGGAAAATGAAAGAAACACCGGGACGAGCAACGCCAGCGGCGCGAGAAAGTGCACGACTTGGTCGGCCGTGCGCGGAACTATGTCTTCCTTGGTCAGCATTTTTATTCCATCCGCCGCGAACTGCATGAAACCGAACGGTCCGACGCGGTTGGGTCCGAGGCGGTTCTGCAACCGTCCCAAGCCCTTACGTTCGAGAACCGTGGTGATGCCAAACAGGAATGGGAACACCATCATGATCGCGACAATTCCGCCAACGGTGTACAGGAAACTCATGTTTTGGCGGGCGCGGGTTGCGGCGGGGCAGCGGTGCTCGGGGCCGGCGCGGGTGTCGCTTTCTTCGCCTTTTCCTCGGCGAGCTTTGCGTCCACGACCGCGGCTTCAGTGGGATGCAGCTTGTGGTAATATTCGTTCGACTTGGCGAGATCTTCTTTCTTAAGCAGCAAAGCGTCGAAACGGTCCGTCCGGCTCAACTCAAATTCGTTGTCCATCTTGATCGCCTCGAAGGGACAGACCTCGACGCAAATCTGGCAGCTCATGCACACTGAAACGTCGATATCGAAGACCTTCGGATGCTTTTGCGGGCGGCCTTTCTCATCGCGTTCAAGCACGATGTAAATGCATTGGGGGGGACATTCCTTCTCACAAATCTTGCACGCCACACAGCGCAAACCTTTTTCCGCATCATCACCGTCGAAAACCAGGAACGGAAAGTTGCGTGTGTTCTCCTTCAGCGGCAACCGTTCCTCAGGATATTCTACCGTGACCATCCGCGACTCGTCGGTGTAGGAACCGACGAAATTCCGGGCGGTCTCAACGAAACCCTTGGCGATGCCTTTGCCGATCATCGGTCCACCTCCCCGAGCACAATGTCTACACTCCCAAGGATTACCACCACATCCGCGACGGTCTGGCCGATGCACATGTCCTCGAGAATTGTCAGGTTAATAAAGCTGGGCGCGCGCACGTGATAGCGATACGGGTTTGGCGAGCCATCGCTGATTAGATGAAAGCCCAGCTCGCCTTTCGGCGCTTCGATGCGGCCATACGCTTCGCCGACCTTCGGCCGGAAATTCCGCACCTTGGTTTTCGGGTCGATAATCGGCCCTTCGGGAATCTCTTTTAACGCCTTCTGCAAAATCTTCAACGATTCGCGCATCTCCAGAATACGCACCATGTAACGATCGTAGACGTCGCCGTGTTCCCCGAGAGGGACGCGAAATTCAAATCGGCTATAGATTCCGTATTTGTCGACCTTGCGAATATCATAATTCACGCCGCTGGCCCGCAGCATTGGACCGGTGATCCCAGCGTTGACGGCGAGTTCCCTTGAAAGCTTGCCTACGCCCTGCGTGCGCGCCATCAGGATTTCGTTGGTTGTGAGGAGATTTTCGAATTCGTCAAGGAAGCCCGGATAATTGTCGACCACTGCCCGGGCTTGTTCCAGCCAGCCTTTGGGTAAATCTACACGGCAACCGCCGAAGCGCATGTAATTGCACATCATGCGCGCTCCGGTAAGCGCCTCGAACAGGTCCAGAATTTTTTCCCGCTCGCGAAACGCATACATAAGCGGCGTGCCGAGCGCGCCCATGTCCATCAACAGAAAGCCAGCTAGGCACGTGTGGTTGACCACGCGCGTGAGTTCGGCGGTAATCACGCGAATGTATTCGGCGCGTTCAGGCACCGGAATCCCACCGAGCTTTTCGACCGTGAGCGCGTACGCCCAGTTATTCGTGAGCGAACAAAAATAATCCAACCGATCCGTGTACGGCATCGAGGCGAGGTACGTCGTGTTCTCCCCGATCTTTTCATGGTTGCGATGCAGGTAGCCGAACACCGGCTTGAGCTTCACGATCGTTTCGCCATCCAACACCACATCCATGCGGAATACGCCATGCGTAGACGGATGCTGCGGGCCCATCGAAACTTCGAGCAAATCACCCTGCACCTCGCCATCAGGAGAGACTTTCGGCAGCACTTCATAGCTGCGCGCGGCGCCACCGCTTTCCGCAATGTCTTGCTTGAAAACGGCCGTGCTCATGCGGGACTCGGGTAATGCTGTTTCGCCTTCTGCAAGACATCATCGTGCGGAGTCGGTTCCCACTCATAATCATCCGGCTCCTCATAGTCCTTGCGCATCGGAAAATCTTTGAAGCCTTCCCACATCAGGATACGCCGCAGATCAGGGTGCCCATCAAAATAAACGCCGTACAAATCGAAAATTTCGCGCTC
>DATENK010000415.1:0-3445 GCA_035275085.1 Verrucomicrobiia bacterium
TCGCGCAAGCAATAAGGAGGACAATTCCGATTGTCGCCATCACCACCCACAGGCTCCGGCCGATGTCGCCGAGCAGGTCATCAGTAAGCAGGCGAACGTTCGGACCCAGGCGCGCCTCCTCCATCATCTTAGTGCTCATTCCGTTGGGGGGAGGAAATTTGCCAAGCTCGATGCCAATCATTCGCGCGACGTCACGATTGGCTTCCTGAATCGTGACACCGGGTCGGAGCCGAGCGACCGCCTGAAAGTTGTAACCCGCGAGCCGCACGGAGCCGCGGTCAAATCGGATCGGCACGACGAGATCGTGTGTCATATCCATGAACCAGAAGTCCTTTGGCAGTACGCCAATAATCTCGCGAGGGGCGCCATCGGCCAAGATCCGTCGTCCAATGACGTTTGGATCACCCCCATATCGGCGCTGCCAATAGCCATAACTGAGCATGATCACATCGGGACTATTCGTCTCGCTGTCCTTTTCTACAAAGCCACGGCCAAGAACCGGATTGATTCCCAACAGCGGTAATAACCGGAAGGTCGCGCTGATTCCATCGACCCGCTCCGCATCGGCGAACTCGGTGACGGTCATCGACTGGCCCCTCCAGAGGGCGACATCGGCAAATGTTTTGGATTCTTCCCGGTAGGTGACGTAATCGGCGAGGGAGGCATTGAGGTCTTTGATGTTTACTCCCGGCGCAGTTTGCCAGACCCCGACCAGCCGATTTGGCTCGGGAAATGGCAAAGCCTTGAGAAGCACGCTGTTGATCACGCTAAAGATGGCAGTGTTGGCACCGATCCCTAATGCGAGTGTAACTATCGTCGCGAGTGTGAAAAGAGGCGTGCGGGCGAGACGACGAAATGTGTGCTTCAAGTCACGGATTATATCTGGCAAGAGTCATTCCTCCCGAAATCTTGACGAACGAACTTCTCCGAGCCGCCGTTCACTTATTTTCGTTGATCAATTCATCTGGGTGTAACGATGATTAAATCATATATGTTCTCAACGGCTTGCACTGTGACGTTCAACCATCCTAATTTTAGCCCAAAATAGCGCCGGCGTTTTGTCGGACGCATGGACAGGAGTAACATTACCAATATACGGCCGGTTGCGGTTGGCGGGTGCACAAAAAGACTTACGGCCTTAGCGGATGATTTTTCAAAAATAGTGAGACTACCCCTAACCACAATTGCTTGTGGTGGGACGCTCAAGGCAAATCCGTCATATAGCCACACGATCTGCCCGTCCAGCGCACGTATAGTTAGCCCCGCAGTTGTTGCAATGCCTTCAGGAGGCTTTGTACCAATAGTCCCGAAATCAACCGACTTTGGATACAAGTGCCGATTCTGTATCAAAAGTCGGTCACATCTTTCTAGCTGTTCGGATTACCGGATATATTATTACCTCCTATTTCCCATCCTCCTGACCAGCCGGTTCTTTGCTATAACATCGTCGCTTCCAACTCATCCAGCACGGCGCGAAGCTCGCGCGCAGTCGCTTCCACTGCGTCCGCGCCTTCTGCCCACGAGGGCAGATTGCTGGCCGCGGTTGGGAATGGCTGATCATATGCCAGCAGGTTATCTAATTCGTTCGGATCGTGCACAAGATTGTACATCTCCCATTCGTCGGCGACATTGCCTTCCGGGTCGCAGTAGCGTGCCAGTTTGTGGCCCGCCGTAACAACGCACCGAACGTGATTCGGCTGGATGACTGAACCTTCTGTTATGGGCTGCTTCCCTTCATTCTCTAATTCTGCGGCGACTTGATTCACCGCAATTTTGTACGCCTCGTATTCGTTCTCATTTTTGAAGGAATGGGGATTGCCCGGCGGCTCTTGCAACGGGGCCGTGATTTCGTCGTCCGTAATGAACAGTACGCCCTTGCGCGGCGCTCCATCGGCCTGCAAAACAGGCTCGTCTTCGGGTGGCTCGGGTGTGGCGCGGGCGCCGACCTTTTCGATGAGCGGAGCAAGGTTGCACCCCACAGGTTCCGGCACTTCATTGCGGATGCGCAAGTGGCGGCGAATGAGTTGGCGTCCCTCTTCTTCGACTCCCGCAAAACCGAGGATGGTCGGCAGCAGGTCTATGTGGCTGGTCAGCGCGTCACACTGTTTCATGTTAGGATCGGGGTTGATATCCGCAGATCGTACAACCAGCGGGACGTGCAGCGCCTCTTGATATGCGGTATGCCATTTCTCCATCAACATCCCGTGCGCCCCGCCGTATTCGCCGTGATCCGCAGTAAAGACGACGATAGTGTTCTCTTCCTGGCCGCTGTCGCGAAGCGCGTTCAGCACCCGCGCGATGTGTTCGTCTACTACGTGAATTAGATAGGCGTAGTAGCGAATGAACGCCGTGACCCAGGCTACGGGATGTTCCTGCATCTGGAAAGGCAGGCCGCTCAGTTTCATCGCGTTGGCGGCCTTCTGCCAGAGCTCTTCGAGAGGGGTCCCCTCACTGATCTTGTTTGTCGCAACGGACCACCCGAGCTTGGAAGCCAGCGTCAACCCCATCTTGTAAGAATAGTCATACTGGCAGCGAGGTTTGGTCGAAAGGTTTTCTTCCATTGACGGTATAGGCGGAACATTCGCCGCTTCGCTACCGGTCGGAAATCCGAGCGGGTTCAGATTTATCCGGGCGGTCCCGTGCTGTGGTAGGTTGCTCATCCAGTCCTTTTCGGGCACGCCCAGAGGCGAACGCAGATACTCTAAATATGCTTGCGTCGTGGCAAAGTTGTCGCTGGCGACGAGCCCGCGCGGCAAACTGGGATAGGCGGCGATGTCGTGTGGATTTGTGAAAGATACTACGGCGAACCACGGCTTGTTCTGCGAGGAGAGATCGAAAGAAGGGCCGTCGTCGCCCAGTAAATCCGGTCCCAGGCCCGCCTCATGCGCTCGTTTGGCCGTTACGGCGGTAGGATGTTGATAATTCTCAGTGGCGACAAAATGCGAATATGGCACGCCCAGTCCGCGCCGCCTGAGGAAAGACGCACACAGATCGGCGAATTGATAATCCCGATAGACTCCCAGGTTATTGCTCAGCGAGCCGTGCGGTTCAGGGTAGCTGAGCTCCCAGTCATCGAAGCCGTACCTTTTCAGGCTTTGTTCAGGCGGATTACTGACATGCCATTTGCCGAAATAATGCGTAGAGTATCCGGCCTGGCGCATCCAGCTCCCGATAGTCGGTATCCCATCGGGCGACAGCCATGGAAACGCGGGGCTGTCGCCGTTTTTGAATGTGCCGTCGGTCTGCGTGACTGTAGTGCGCGTGCCATATTGGCCGGTCATTATCGTTGCACGGCTAGGGGTACAGGCGGACGCCGCTATGTAATGTCGCCTGAGCACGACAGAGTTCTGTCGCAGCGACCAGAGGCCCGGAAAGAATTTCTTGGCCCAATCCGTGTCGAAAGTCTCCTGGTTGCCCGGTTCCTGAAATCCTGTAATCAGTTTGA